>CAYZWM010000138.1:0-11101 GCA_964482155.1 uncultured Chitinophagaceae bacterium
CATCCAACCATGCACTCACCGATCCACCGCGCACCCCCCCACCGCTCGTAATCATTCTCCCCAGGTCAGGAACAGTACCCTTGGCCAATATCCAAAGGCTGTAATTCTTTCATGTTTAGATAGTCGTGTTCCTGTTGAAGATGTCTTTGACCGGGGAATAGGAGATGTTTTTGTTGGAAGAGTTGCGGGAAACTTTGTGAATGTAGATATGCTTGGCAGTATGGAATTTGGGTGCAGAGTGGCAGGAGCGAAGTTAATTCTGGTAATGGGCCATGAACACTGTGGTGCTGTGAGAGCTGCAATTGATTCTGTCGAACTAGGGAATATTACTGATATGCTTACGAAAATTAAGCCAGCTATCGGACTTGTGTCTGACTTTGATGGTGAAAGGACAACAACAAATGATGCATTCGTTCATGCGGTATGCGAGAGCAATGTTAAAAATACAATTAACGAAATCAGAATCAATAGCCCTATTTTAAAAGAAATGGAAGATAATGGGGAGATAAAGATTATTGGTGCCGTGTACGACATGTCTACCGGAGAAGTCGTATTTCTGGACTAATAAGCTTAGCCCAAAAATGGCGAAGGCGTACTGTTTATGTTGAAGTTTGACCTGGTGCGTACCAAGGCCCAACGCTTCGTATCTTGGCATTGCACCAATCTCTTTGAGTCGATTGCTATGGCTCAATATTCGTACACTCTATGGGAAAACTTATTTCTAAATAACGCCTTAAAACAAAAAAGTTCCTCATCAATTGATGAGGAACTTTTTTTGAGGTCTCGAGCGGATTCGAACCGCTGTGGAAGCTTTTGCAGAGCTCTGCCTAGCCGCTCGGCCACGAGACCTTTTCATTAAAGAAATGCAAAACTAAACCATTTGTTTTCTTTTCATATCAAAAAATATAATTTGTTTATTCCCTGCTATTGAACTCGATTGTCTACAAATAACTGTATTCCATCCAAATGCCTTTAAACACGCATGTATTATGCGTATTTTCGCGACCTTTAAAATAAACATCATAAAGACCTAAATATGGCAGGATTGATCATGGCGGGGCAGCTAATTTTAGCACTTGCCATCTTGGTTACTTTTCATGAGTTGGGCCACTACCTGGCCGCCCGCGCATTCGGAATACGAGTAGAGAAATTTTATCTCTTTTTTGATGCTGGTGGAAAGAAATTGTTCAGTTTCAAGAAAGGACATACAGAATATGGTATCGGTTGGTTACCCATAGGCGGATACGTCAAAATTGCGGGTATGATTGACGAGTCGGTTGATACCGATCAACTCAAATCGGATCCCCAGCCCTGGGAGTTTAGAAGTAAACCCGCATGGCAGCGATTTATTGTTATGATTGGTGGTATTGTGGTTAACCTGATACTTGGCTACGTTTTTTACCTGGTTGTTTTATTACACTTCCAGAAAGACTACGTTACCATGGATACCGTAAACCAGGATGGAATTATTGTTGGCGTTGTGGCCGAACAAATTGGGTTTCAGGAAGGCGATAAGTTGATTTCACTTAATGGAAAGTCACACGAACGATTTAGAGATTACAGTTCACTAGAAGCCATGTTTGGTGGCGATATGGTGGTTGAGCGCAATGGAGTGCAAAAAACCATTACCATACCAAGCGACTATTTTAAAGTACTTAAGAAAAATAAAGGAGCCTTCATTGATTGTAAAAGCAATGTCTGGGTAAAAGAGTTGAGCAACGAGTTGTCGTTTGCTACCGAAGCAGGAATGCTAGCTGGAGACGAAATTGTGTCAGTGAATGATACCAACATTAAGAGTTACAGCCACATGGTTGGATTGTTGTCTCATGTAAAAGGCAAAAGTGCAGACATTCTGGTAAATCGAAACGGGAGTGAAATGACACTTACGTCTAAGGTAGATACGTTTGGCAGGTTGGGCTTTAAGCCTAAGGTAATTGAATACCCCGACGATAGAACGGCATACACCCTGGGATCAGGATTGAAATATTCGTTTAAGGAAAGCTGGAATGTAATCTATTACAACGTCGTAGGACTTGGAAAGATATTTAGTGGAGATGTACCGGCCAATGAGGTGAAGAGCATAATCGGTATGGCTTCGTTTTTTGGACCTACCTGGGACTGGGCTCGTTTTTGGAGCCTAACAGCTATGATTTCATTGGCGTTAGCCTTTATGAATGCGTTACCCATACCAGCATTAGACGGTGGACATATGGTGTTTTTGACCTATGAAATGATTGTAGGCAAGCCTGCACCAGACCGTGTCTTGCTTATTGCGCAATACGTGGGTATGGCCATCTTACTTACCTTAATGGCATTGACCATGGGTAACGACATTTGGCAAATTATCAAATCTTATTTTTAGCACATTTTGAGCCAAAATTTCTTCGAGCACTTTTCAATTGAGGTTCGCTTTTTACCGAACCTGGAAGAAGTAAGAAAGCAATATCTTAAAATTTCTAAGGAACACCATCCGGATTTTTCTGCGGGTAACGATCAAGCCTATGAACAGGCATTGATCATCACATCACATAATAATCAGGCCTATAAAGCGCTTACAGATTTTGACGAGAGAATCAAGTACGTGTTGGAATTGTTAGGCGATCCAATATCTACCGACGACAAGCTCGAACCCTCTTTTCTAATGGAAATGATGGACTGGAATGAGCGGATTATGGAAGTGGGGATGGAGGAAAATCACACAGAAATCGAAAAACTGTCTGCCAAGTTTTTGGCTATAGAAGAAGAATTTAAAGGGAAGTTAATCGACTTGATTGAGCAGTATGATTCCACCCAACAAAGGGAAAAACTGGCTTCAATAAAAGTAATTTACTTACAGCGAAAATATCTGTTGCGATTACGGAATTCAATCGATAAATTTGCACGCCTTTAACGGACGGGTGTTTTTGATTACCTGACTGTTAAATACCAAATGCCCAGATGGCGGAATTGGTAGACGCGTTGGTCTCAAACACCAATGTCTTCGGACTTGCCGGTTCGATCCCGGCTCTGGGTACTCCACGCAAAACCAGTGATAGTAAGGGTTTATTGACTTTAGACCCTTACTTTTTTGGACTAGCGACACCAAAAGCGACAGCAAATGGCGCGGATCCCATGAAAAAAAACAGACCTCTTTATAGGAAAAGTCACGTAGTTATCCCAGGTCTGGCATCCAAAGATCAACGTTGGTTTATTAAATATTGGCCATTCAGTGAACATTTAAATAGACACGTAGCAAAAAAATCATACAAAAATATTCCCCTAGTAGGAAGCCTCAAACAGCGACTTGCACGAGTTACCCTTGTTTGTTTGGCATTAGACCTGGAACTTGAGAATGGAGCAGTACTCAAGAGAGAAAAGGTTGAAGTTTTTGGTTACCCAATGAACCAGGCCATCATCGATTATAAATTGGCTAAAGAGAACCTACGCCCAAAATCACAAAAGGGAATATCTGATTCAATGATCAAGTTTCTTCGATACCTGGTTAAAGCCAAGCTGGTCGACACTTCTCTACAGAACTTCACTCCACTGAATGCTCTTGGATATAAAGACTATCTGCTCCATGATGGGCTATCTAAAAGAAGCGTATACAATTATATAACGTATATATCGAGTATGTTTAATCACTTTATAGAGCGCATGCCCGATCTGATGCTAGAAAATCCATTTAGACGTATAAAAAGGGAAAGAGGAGGTGCTGGGCGGAACTCTGCCTATGTTAAAGAGCAGGTAGAGGAATTGATGGAATACCAAAAGGACTATCCGGATATTGATTTTATGGCCAAGTGGATGTATTATTCGTTGATGCGGACCAATGAGATGGTCAACCTACAGGTAAAACATATTGACCAGATACACCAGGGACAGATTTATGTAAGCAAAGAGTCGTCAAAAAATGGACATGAACGCCATATACACATACCTCCAGCATTGAAAAAACTCATTGATCAATATGAGATCAAAAAATATCCGGCAGAGTATTATGTATTTGCTTTACCAGGTGAACGGAAAGGGAAACGAAAATTAATTATGCCTGGGCCCGATATTTACAGGAGTGCTAGTCTTGGAGAACGTTACCGAATAAACATTCTGAGCAAACTGAAGTACTCCACGGATTACACATTGTATTCCTGGAAACATACCGGTGTTGTTTTGGCCAAACTCGCTGGAATTTCCGATGCCGATATCATGCAGCAAACCGGTCATAGAGATTATGGATCCTACAAACAGTATTTAAAATCGTTGGGGTTGTTTTCTTCCGGTGCGTATGCCAGGGATATTCCAGAGATCTAATCTGAGGCGCTTAATTTTTTTATGTCTTTAACCTCTGCGATTAACCACATAAAGATGTCATCGCATCGATGCTGGACGTATTTCAATCCAGTTAAGATTTCATTGAGATCTGGCCGCTTAACTCTTACGCCAGTCTCATCCAATATGAATTTTGAAAGTTGTGCCGTTGAGTAAACGGATTCAGCGTCCTTCCATTCTTTGGCAGGTGGAAAGTATTTAATTAGGAAATTTACGGCTTCTGTGCTCATCAATATATAGCCCTCTCTACGCTTTAGTTCCCACACACCATTATACTATCAAAGCATAAGATGATACTAAATGTATCAAGGGCCATTTCTTAATGGTGCAAGAAATCAAATGCTTTGATAGTGTGTGGGATGACAAAGGTAAACAAAAAGGTCTCCCGCCAAGCCATCAATTTACCACAAGTGAAGACTTGGATCCAGGAGACCCTTTTGCATTTAATAGAGTACGAAGTTACTAGGTTTTGATCAATTTTGCGTTAACATATTCCACGCCTTTCAGGTTCAATACCACGTCCATCTCTACCCATGCATAGTTTATGCCGTAGATCTGCAGAAGGGTACGCTGATCAAATTGTTTCCATTCAGATAAGCCCCAATATAGACGTGTTTTTACAGCTTTACCAGTGGATATCCATTTGTCAAACTCCACATACCAATTGGCATATGTGCCGTAGTCTCCATTTGGATACAAACTGTATTGCCCTACGATTTCATAATTGGGATTAGCCTGTATTAGTTTCAAGTTGTGCGCAGTTGATAGAGGGTATTGATGGATGCTTTTTTCAGTTTCAGAATACCCCCTGAAGAATAATAAATGCAAGGCAAATGTATTGCGTTGCGTTCTATCGTTGATTGGATAATCACACCTGGGGAGCAGCTGCTCTTCAACGTCTGGATAATCCAGAAAATCTACCAACGGTCCAACACCAGCTCTAAGGTCGGCGTCCTGGTCCAAGGTGGCCACTTCATTATAAAGGTAAGCGTGAAATTGATGATCACCGTTCTCATCGATGTAATAGATTGCATTATCACCGGTGCATCTCCAGTACTCTCCAACAGAGGCCCCGCTACCGAACAAAAGACTACTTAAATTAATTGTACCGGCTATTTCAATATTGGATACATCCTTTGTTGCTGCAGAACTATAACTGTCAGAAAAAGATAGCGATACATTGACTCCTTTCTGATCCGAAAAGTCAATCGGTATATCGTAATCCGTTTTACTCGTGACATCCATGCGAGAATCCTTATCTCGGACCGTGCGGATCTTATCGAACCAAATCGTTTGATTTCGGGTATCGATGGTTAGCCGTAAGCCTAACGACTTTTTGATTGCCACAAAAAAATCATTAACCGACATATCCGGAACCAGGTTACTTTCATCCACCAACCAATTCCCTCCAGTCCATAAAAAAATATGATTGTTCCAAAGGTGGATAGTCATCATCTCTTGATCTTGAAACAGATCTCCATCTGCAGAGTATCCCATGCCATGGCAAACCGTTTTTAACACGTACCCCAAATAGAGCGAAATTCCCAGAGGAACCAGGTTACCTCCTGAGGTAAGTACAAACCCATTTGAGTCGTGCCGGTTTACCCATTTGTGCAGATAGGTTGCATTAAAATATTCATCATCATTAATGTAACTGGGCCAACAATATGAAGTAAAAGGCCACACCCTTCCGTTAACTGCTGGAGAGTCGTCCTGAGTGCTGCCGTCAATAGTATTGGGGAAATAGGTGGCTAGTTTATCCTCACCGTTTAACACGCTTCTAAGTTCAGCCTGAACATTATCCTTGTCGCTAAACTTAAGATGAAGAATTCCCTCCATCTCAAGATTACCATATATCATCAATCTCGCAGGGATTTCGTAGTCCTCAGAATGTGTTTGGTGTAGGTGCTGCCAATTGATCAAACCTTCGTTGCCTTTAATTGGTAGCAAAAAAGGCAAGGTGTAGTCTGTGGGGAGGAATTGAGAAATAAATAAGGTGGATCTTTTCTTAAGTATAATCCGAGTATCTGAGTTGAGTGCAAATGCTTGGCCAGATAATGTCTGAAGTTCAATCATTAGATCTCTCTGTTTGCGTTGGTAAATTCGAACTTACCTGAATACGTTGTTGTCTGTGTATTTTCAATTCCTTTTAAACCCCTTGGATCAATTACTATGGGTCTTAGTTCGGTGTCCTCATCTCCCCATGGGCCATCTACATAGTAGATCTGTTCGGAGTTTGAAAAGGCCACAATTTGTTCAACAAATCGTTTGGGCCACAATCCAGTTTCACAGGTAAATCCATATTTGTAGTGTTGATTATAGGCATATAGATCCCCGTATTTGTTACCTGAATAGTCGCCCAAAACAGCCTGGGAACGCTGAGACTCCATAATCTTTTTCAAGTGACCGGTGAAACCAATCGAGGACCATCCACCGCCCTTGCGATTTTTAAACACAAAATAGTGTTCGTTCTCATAGACCTGGTCATCGATGTAGAGTCTAACCTTTTCCGAGTCCCAGGAAGGGCCAGGAAATGTCGGATGCATATACACCTCAACGTAGGCGACTGCCTTTGACCAAAGTGGGAGAGTAGATATTCTTGAAAAATCCATAGCAAATTCAATATGGCCCTCTGCCCGGGCAACGATAAATTGATAGTTGCTGATGTCATTGTCTAGGCTACTTGTACCGTCCTTGAAATAGAGGTCCAATTTGCTGATGGCCTGGTCACTTATATCACCAGCATCTAGCCAAATGCAGAAGTAATCAGTTTGATTTTTCAGAATCAGCTTTGGATTTACATCTGTAATTAATTTAGTGCCTGCAGTATGACCATAGTACTCCGTGGCCACATCCTGAGTTTGAAACACTTTTGGCGTCAATGTAAAGTCTACTGCTTTTTTTGTACCCTGGTCATCACCCCACAGAGTAGGTACTTTTAACACTGGAGGTGTTCCATAAAATTCACGAATCTCTACGTAATAATAAAGGTGCATTTCAGGACGCTCGAATGTCCATCGTCCAATTGCCAAGCCAGGGAAAAATGCCGGTGGAGGGGTTGGATCCAAAAGAGCCTTTAACATTTGATTGAGATACACACGTGCCTGATCAGCGTCATCCCATCCAGCATCGATGCGATTGATCAAATTGTAATCGTTCCCTTGTTTAACGTATAGATCTGCAACGCATTTAAAATTCTCGGCAATCTGATCATCCACGCCATTGGTTAAAACACCTTGACCCCAGTTTATTGATTCAGTTACCACTATGTCATAAGCAATGCCGTTTTTTCGAGCCGTTAGGTTATAAATAAATGGGGCCCCACCACTCACAATGTTCACTATAAAGTCTTTATTAATATAGTAATTAGCTGAAAGCGCATCGATAAAGGCTTGAAAGGTTGTTGGATCGTTGAACGTTGGCAACTGAAATCCAGAGTCGTCTGGTACGGCCACAACATCAAATGTATAGCTATCTCCATTCCAGGTCAATTCACCTAAACTACCAATGGACAATTGTGTATTAATGGTGAATGTTTTTACCGATACACTCCCTACGGTTAATATCCTGCGATTGGTTGAGACCTTTGCATATGAGGGGTTCCCAGATAGAACAGGTTCTCCAGGATTAATGTCGATTGTGATTGCCATAGAACAAATATGAATAGATCCTTACGGCCAATAAAGGACAGGCGTTTTACACCTGGATTAAACTATGAGCCGAAACTCAATGAAGTTAGGATCCTTGGTTGTTCGATCCATTAGCTTCACCTGATCAGATACATTTCCACCTACAGATTTGAATGGACCATCGTTTGAGATGGACTTGTCATCTACCCATTCAAAATGGCCACTGCCTTGATCAACAGGGTTCGAAATATATCCTCGATGGAAAATAGCCCCAATACCATATGGTCTGTTTGGGATCTGAGTCTCTCCTGGAATAAACTTCACACCAACATTTAAAAAGGATTTGGCTCGAGGGCTTCCTGATCCAGCTATTCCTGCTTCCATGGCCACGGCGTTTCCAAAAGTTGCACACCAGGGAATTTCATCGGAATTTATTCCATAAATCCAAGATCATCAATCCACTGAATAATTTTAGCGTTGTGCTTGTCTCCCTCAATTTCCTTCAATCCAAGATACTTCTTCGCTATACTAAAGGCTACGTTTTGTCCTTTCTGTGCTGAGAATGGGATAGCCTCATTTGAGGTAGCCTCATCTGAGGTAGCTTCAGCTTCTTGTTTACCATTGTGTTTACCACGGATTTTACCAACAACGCGACCCATAAAGGATTGAATCTGTGGGATACTTGCGGCGGCTCCTACAGCAGTTCCAAACAATATCCAGTAAAACATCTGAGCATTGGTTTGAAATAGCACATGATCTATTGCTTGGCCGTTGAAGTAATGAAGCAACATTCCGGCTACATGGAGACTGAAAATCGTGGATATAACGAATCGAAGAAAAAACGTCCTCATCCACTTGCTATTTACTTTGCTAACTATACTCATGGCTTGTCATTTAATTTGTCCTTTTTCTTTTTCCGGACGTCCCATTGGTCCATAACTTGAATATGTATTTGCAATATTTTGTATACGAAATACACAATGGCCAAAAAACCAGCAATGATGCTGAATATGCTCTTAATGTTAGTTGCCCATGTAACGATGGCCAGCGACATTCCGGAGTAATCATACCACCTCAATTTCTTTGTGATCATGACAACCTGTATGATTGTTGAAATCATAATCCTAATGGCAAAGGATTAAGTTTTTTTAATTTCCTCCAGGCCTGAATGGATAGTGTTTGGTGCTGGCCATTTTGAATACTTTCTACCCCTTTGTCAAAACCAGCTTTCATCAGTACAGGATCAAAATTGGCAGAATCCCAACTCATAGGATCTGCATAATGTAAGGTTGTATTTGGGTTGGTAACAAGGCGTAGATCATTGAAACGCATATGGTGCTTAATGGACCCCAATACAGCCACAGTCAATCGCCCTAGAGTACTAATGTCTTTCTCAATGCCCTCTTCGTCTCTAAGGGAGTTGGACAACCAAATATCTACTTTGGCATCTGGGAAGTCTGACAATTTAGAAGTAGGTATTGCATCTTTAATGCCTCCGTCTCCAGACTTTTCGGCCTGAACTACTACAGGCTTTGCTAAAAACGGAATTGATGACGAAGCTACTAATCCTCTTACATATTGATCATGGGTCATCAGTTCGTCCTGGTTGTAGAGGTACACAGGTTCGTCATTCGGCTTCCGGTATAGGTGGTTTGTCACATACATGTGGATACCCCTGCGCTTCAAACGATAAAAGTCCTCTTTTGAAAAATATTTACGTACTTTTTTGTCTAACACTTTTCCAAAATGATATATATAGTTTCTTCTTCGCATAAGAGCAACGGAAGACGCTGCTAGAAGCTTACCTATGCTAAGTTCACCATGCTTGTTAATGGGCGGGAAAGCGCCATACATTTGACGGTTCGTTGTGTGCGTCTGCTCATAGGCCAGTTCGTCATACTTTTCCATACTTAAAAGCAAATTTGTGAGTGCGCCTGCAGAGGATCCAAAATAAACCTCGTACATCTTTTTTAATGCACATTGCTTACCGGCAGGATTACAACCCTTAGCCGCTGCTCCGGTATTGATACAAATTTCTGTCATTTCTATTCATGTGGCTGAGCATCTGTATTAAGTTTTCTAATGACCTCCTGGTCTAATATTGGAGTTGCTTCTTCAGTGGGATTTGCTGAGCCTTTAATTCTCTCAGTGAATTGGCAATTCGTTGGATTGTATACAAAGTTTACGTCCCTCAAATCAGGACGGCTAGAAAGCATTCCCTGTTCAAAGGCTTTTCGTTCTAGAGCAAGTAACATATTGCGATTATCGAAAGATTTTAGAATTTGAACCTGGATCGAATTCGGTGTAAATACTTTTGGTTTTATTGGTGACTTATCTCCGCTCATATTCAAAATTTACGGATATAATCAATTGACTTTAAACCATATTTTTGTTCTGTCTCAATAAAGTATCGAGCACCCAGTTCAATTTCTAGTTCTCTGTTTTGTGTCCAGGTATTCTTTGCGGGATAAGTGATCTCCAGACTAGCATAAAGTTCATCTACCATTTTCGTGGGAAGCTTTTGAAGGAATGATGGCAATTCAACTTTCATCACATTTTCTTCCGGTGTTTCTGGATTAACCACTTTTTCATAGTAGTATCTGCCATTTACGGCAACTCCGGAATCAACCATGTTGAAAAACAGGATCTCCATAAGTAGCTTTGCACTTATGTTATTAGCTGGATCCACCAATACCGATTGTTTGCTTTCTAAAATAATCTTCATTACAATTTATTTATGTCCAAACCGGAGCCCCGGCATTATCAATAGTCAATACTTTTTGAGTCAGGCCGTCTGGAGACGAGAACTCAATACCTGCACCATCAGCCAATAAATTTAGCTGGCCTGAATTCTCTAAGTGTAATATATCTACACCCAAATAATCTTCAATCGAAAATTTAGCGCTAGCTGTTGCTATTGCAAACATGGTGTCAAAGGTGCTGTACCCCTCCATTGCAGTTTGAGTTGTAATAGCACCGGCAAATCGTGCATTAGGGCCATTAATAAGTACGGCATCCGACCCTCCTTGTCCTAATCTCAAATAGGTGTTTACACTTTGCAAGTTGTCTACGTAGAGCTTTTTTGTAGCGGTGTCGTCTGTTCAGTTTTGCTATCCACTTAAATTCCCAGCGCCATCAATCCACATCACATCCGAGGGTGTGCT
>CAYZWM010000139.1:0-11083 GCA_964482155.1 uncultured Chitinophagaceae bacterium
ATTTCACTGAGGGCATATTTGACTGTTTCGCTTAGTTTTAACATAACTATTGTGCTTTCAATTTTACCGTTGCGGGCATATAACACGGTGGTCTCCGTACCTGGCGTTAACCGCGCCAAATCATCCTTTATGTCACCACCGATGCGCCAGCCGTCCAACGAAATAAGTTCATCATTTACACTTAGTCCAGCGCCACTAGAAGCACCATTTGGATTGATATAGGTCACCAAAGTTTTGCCTCCGGAGGATTTCGCATTTAAACCTAAACTCACTTTTTCACTTTCCGGGTTCGTCATCTCGATACCAACCAGTGTTAAGTATTCAGCATAGGGAATAGGATCTTTGCCAAATACGTATCGGGTGAAGAAAGCGCTTAAATCTGTATCGGCAACCTGAGAGCAACTTCTAATAAATTCAGTATGCGTAAACCCTCTACCCAGTTTTTGATAATAGTCTTTGTACAACAAGCGCATAACATCATCCAGGCGTTTTTTACCTTGCGTTTTTTTCATAATCTCCAGATCCAACATCCAGGCAACCAACATGCCTTTGTTGTAATATGATATGGTCACATTTTTACTATTCTCGTTCGATAAATAGGCTTTAACCCAGGCCAATTTGCTAGACTGGTCTAAGGTCATGACGTCTTTGCCTGGTTGATTTTCCAACCGATTAATGTTTCCAGCAAGTGCGGAGAGATAGGTCTCAGTTGTATGAAATCCAGCTCTTTTGAGAAACAAATCATCAAAATAGGATGTAATTCCCTCTGCCACCCACAGCATATCCGTATAGTTTTCGGTTTCATAATCAAACGGTCCCAACTCAAATGGCCGAATCCGCTTCACGTTCCATAAATGAAAGTATTCATGAGATATTAAACCCAAAAAACTCCGGTACTTTGTCTCATTCGAATACACCCATCTGTTTACCTGACTGGTCTGACAGTTGAGGTGTTCTAATCCACCACCACCGTTCTCAACATTTTGAATGAAGTGGATGTATTGTTCGCAAGGGTGTTTCCCATCAAACATTTTTACCTCTTCGTCTGTAATTTTTTTGAAATCTTTGGTAACCTCAGTTAGGTCATAGTTGCCGGTACCAATCATGACAATCTTGTGCGGAACACCTGCGGTTTCGTAGGTGCTGATATCAAAATTACCAAGAGCTATAGGGCTGTCGGCCAATAAATGATAGTCTTTACATTCAAATGAAACCTTATCCTGTTTTGATCCTGGAAGTGCCGCTTCTGCATTTTTCCAATGGTCAAGAGGATTGAGACGAATTGATATCGGTAGGTCTTCAGCACCAACCACATACATAAAGGCACTCGGGCCATGTAAGAAGGCCATATGTTGATCGACGTAACTCGTTCTAACTCCCAATTCGAATGCGTACAGGTTGTATGTGAAGGTGAGTTTTCCATCCCATTTGGCCAGACATTCCCACGTATTTTTATTCATTCTCTCGGCTTGATAGGTGTCCTTGCCGTCGCCGTACCAGGTTTCGTCTATGTGTTGCGAAAATTCCCTTACTTTATAGGAGCCAGGAGTCCACACAGGCATTTTGATGGTCACTATGTCACCCGACTTAACATCCTTGGTAATAGATATTTGGGCATAATGTCTATTGGCATGTGGAAAGGATACTTCATAGACTAAATTCTCCGCGTTAGAATGTGTCGTCATTAGGAAAGCAGTGAGTAAAAGGATTAATCGCATTATTTTATAAATTGTGCAAATATTCGGATATTAAATTTCTTTTTCCTAGTGTTCAATCGAGGCAAAGTACCTGTTGGTCATTGAAGAGAATTATTCTTCCATGTGACCTCCGAGATATGTAGAAACTATCCAAAGCTATAAGCGCAAAGTCAACGAATTTAAAACTATTTTTGCCGCACATTTTACGGATATGAGAACGATACAGTTTAGAGAGGCACTCCGGGAGGCATTGAATGAGGAAATGAGAAGAGACGAAAAGGTCTTTTTGATTGGGGAAGAGGTTGCCGAATATAACGGGGCGTATAAAGTTAGTCAGGGCATGCTTGAAGAGTTTGGCGAAAAGCGAATTATAGATACGCCAATAGCTGAACTTGGTTTTGCAGGTATTGCAGTTGGGGCAGGCATGAACGGACTTCGTCCGATTGTAGAGTTCATGACGTTTAACTTTTCATTGGTTGCCATCGATCAGATAATCAACTCAGCCGCTAAAATTAATTCAATGAGTGGTGGCCAGTTTACGTGTCCGATTGTGTTTCGAGGACCCACTGGAAGCGCCGGACAGTTAGGTGCTCAACATTCACAAAATTTCGAAAACTGGTTTGCAAATACACCTGGTTTAAAGGTGGTTGTTCCATCCAACCCATACGAAGCTAAAGGCTTGTTGAAATCATCCATCCGCGACAATAACCCGGTTATCTTTATGGAGAGTGAGCAGATGTACGGGCTCAAATGGGAAGTGCCAGAGGAGGAATATTTAATTCCACTGGGTAAGGCTCATATTGTTCAAGAGGGGAGTGATGTAACGATTGTTTCCTTTGGTAAAATGATGCGGGTTATAGAACAGACAAATACAGTTCTTCAACAAGAAGGTATCTCAGCGGAAATTATTGATCTAAGATGTGTACGACCGTTAGACATCGATACGATTATTCAAAGCGTAAAGAAAACGAATCGCCTGGTGGTGGTTGAAGAAGCATGGCCGTTAGCCAGTATCTCTTCCGAAATTGCGTATGCTGTTCAGCGATATGCGTTTGATCACCTGGATGCACCTGTAGCAAGGGTGACAAGTTTGGATGTACCATTGCCATATGCGTCTACATTGGTTGCAGGATATTTGCCTAATGTGCATCGAATCATGGAAGCTGTGAAACAGGTTACCTACGCCTAATTTTCAAAATAAATGACTTAGTAAGAGAGGCTTAGCCCAGACAGGCAAGGAGTTCGCTCTGTTTTTCGTATATTCGTATAACTACTTGTTTACGATTATGATGAAAATACAGGCAAAACAATTTGCACTGATTGCCATTTTGGGATGTTTTTCTATCTCCCAATCTTTAGCACAAATAATTTCATACAAACGGAATTCTTTAGAATTTAAGGCCGGGTTCGGTGGTACCATATTTTTAGGCGATTTGGGTGGCGGCGCCGGCAAAGGCAAAGGAGGTTTTTTAGATTTTGATGTACAATCTATGCGAGCCAATTCATCGTTTGGTCTGAAATTCAATATTACGAATTCGTGGTCCTTGCGAACGGACTTTTCTTATGCTCAGGTGGCCGGGAATGATGCATTTAGCGAAGATCAAGGTCGGTTTGATCGGAATTTAAGTTTTCGGTCGGACATATATGAACTGTCTGTGTCGTCTGAACTGGTGGCTTTTAATTTTTCTCGATTAGGTAATGATAAAACGTCGACATCGGAGCTGTATGGCTTTGTTGGAATAGGCATGATTCAGTTTAATCCGCAAGCGGAATTGAACGGGGTGTGGTACGATCTTCAGCCGTTGGGAACAGAAGGGCAAGGTTTAAAGCCAAATACATCACTTTATTCGTTAACCTCTATGGTTGTGCCTTATGGAATTGGTTATAGACATAATATTGGGAAAAAATCATACATCGGAATTGAGATTTCTATGCGAAAGTCGTTTACCGATTACATCGATGATGTAAGCGGAACATATTATAGCAAGGATGCTATTCAGGAGTCCAGAGGTCAGGTTGCAGCAGATTTGAGTGATCGCAGCCTCAGTGGAGGAAATCGATCAACGTGGGGGCGGGGTAACCCTGGAGGCAATGACAACTATAGTTTTATTCAACTCGTATTCAGTAGGAACATTGGACGAAAAGATGCTGGTTCGTCTAGACTTGCAAAAATGTTTACGGTTTCGAACGAAAGATGCCCGAAGTTTTAAGTCGAAAATGACGGGTCAAATCCTCTGATTTTTAGCGTGTATATATAAAGGTGTTTTTTTTGTGGGAAAACCTCTTAAAAATTTATGCAACAGTGTTTGATTATTAGTTGCAAAAACCTACCTTTGCACTCCTTTTAAAAACACGGACAGAGAATAATATGCCTACAATACAGCAACTAGTAAGGAAAGGACGGAGTAATCCGCGCGGGAAGAGTAAGTCCCCAGCTTTGAACTCCTGCCCTCAAAGACGAGGTGTTTGTACACGTGTGTACACCACCACGCCAAAGAAGCCAAACTCGGCAATGAGAAAGGTAGCCAGAGTACGGTTGACCAACGGAAAAGAGGTGAATGCCTACATTCCAGGAGAAGGTCACAACTTGCAGGAACACAGTATTGTATTGGTTCGTGGAGGTAGAATTAAAGATCTTCCAGGTGTGCGATATCATATTGTACGTGGTGCGTTAGATACTGCCGGAGTTGACGGAAGAACACAAAGAAGAAGTAAGTACGGAACGAAAAGACCTAAGAAATAATGAGAAAGTCAAGTGCTAAAAAGCGTCCGTTATTGCCGGATCCACGGTTTAACGACAAAATGGTTACCCGTTTCATCAATAACATGATGTGGGCTGGTAAGAAAGAATTGGCAAGAAAGATTTTCTATGATGCGATTGATATCGTTGATGGAAAGTCTGAAGATGAAGATGGAATTGAGGTGTTTAGAAGAGGGTTGAATAACGTTATGCCAGCCGTTGAGGTTAAGGCAAGACGAGTAGGTGGTTCTACGTTTCAAATTCCAATCGAAGTTCATCCTGAGCGAAAGATCGCTTTAGGTATGAAGTGGATGATTAAATATGCCCGAGCTCGAAATGAGAAGTCGATGGCTGAAAAATTAGCTGGAGAAGTGTTAGCAGCTTCTAAGAGCGAAGGCTCATCGGTTAAGAAAAAGGAAGATATGCACAAAATGGCTGAAGCTAACAAAGCCTTCTCACATTTTAGAGCTAGATAACAAGATGGCAAGAGATCTTAGATTTACAAGAAACATTGGTATTGCTGCGCACATTGATGCGGGTAAGACCACAACTACTGAGCGTATATTGTATTACGCTGGTGTTTCTCATAAGATAGGTGAGGTGCATGATGGTGCAGCTACTATGGACTGGATGGAGCAAGAGCAGGAAAGAGGTATTACGATTACTTCTGCTGCAACAACTGTATTCTGGCCTTATAGAGGCAATGACTATCATGTCAATATTATTGATACTCCAGGTCACGTGGATTTTACGGTTGAGGTAAACCGATCGTTACGTGTACTTGATGGGTTGGTTTTCTTGTTTAGTGCGGTTGATGGTGTTGAGCCACAATCAGAAACGAACTGGAGATTGGCCAATAATTACAGCGTTGCTCGAATTGGCTTTGTAAACAAAATGGATCGTCAGGGAGCTGACTTTCTAAATGTTTGTAAGCAGGTGAAGACTATGTTGGGTAGCACCGCAGTGCCTTTACAATTGCCGATTGGTTCAGAAGAACACTTCGAAGGTGTAGTTGATTTGATCAACAACCGTGGGATTGTTTGGAACGAAGATGATTTGGGAATGACTTTCAAGGAAGTACCTATTCCTGAGGATATGATAGAGGAGGTTGCAGAATACAGAGAGAAATTGCTTGAGGCTATTGCTGAATTCGATGATTCCATAATGGAGAAATTCTTCGAAGATCCAGCATCAATTACCGAAAGAGAAATTCTTGATGCATTGAGAGAGGCAACTATTGCTATGAAAATAGTTCCTATGATGTGTGGTTCTGCCTTTAAGAACAAAGGAGTTCAGGCGATGCTTGATATGGTTATGGAGATTCTACCATCACCTATGGATCAAGAAGCCATTATTGGAACCAACCCGAAAACAGACGAAGAAGAATCAAGAAAGCCAAGTGCTGATGAACCTTTTGCGTCACTTGCGTTTAAAATTGCAACGGACCCATTTGTAGGCCGTTTGTGTTTTGCACGTTCGTACTCTGGAATATTAGAGTCGGGATCATATGTGTTGAACACACGAACAAACAAGAAAGAGAGAATCTCTCGAATCTTCCAAATGCACGCAAATAAGCAAAACCAAATCGACCGACTTTATACGGGCGATATTGCTGCATTGGTTGGATTTAAGGATATACGAACAGGAGATACCTTATGTGCTGAAAAGTCACCTATCGTATTGGAATCTATGGACTTCCCTGATCCTGTTATTGGTGTTGCTATCGAGCCTAAAACTCAAGCTGACATCGATAAGTTGGGTATGGCATTGGCTAAATTAGCCGAGGAAGATCCTACGTTCCAGGTTTATACGGATGATGACACAGGTCAAACCGTAATTAGTGGTATGGGTGAGCTTCACTTAGAGATCATCATTGACCGTTTAAGAAGAGAATTCAAGGTTGAAGCAAATCAAGGTGCTCCACAGGTAACCTACAAAGAGGCTATAACCAAAATTGTTAAGCACAGAGAAACCTACAAAAAACAAACAGGTGGTCGAGGTAAATTTGCCGATATCCAGTTTGAAATGGGTCCTACGGACAAAGGTGAAACTGGTTTGCAGTTTATTGATAAAATTCGTGGAGGTGCAATTCCAAAGGAATTTATTCCTTCCATTGAGAAAGGGTTTAAAGAAGCCATGAAGAATGGTGTACTCGCAGGTTATCAAGTAGAGAATCTTAAAATTACGTTGTTTGACGGATCTTTCCACGCGGTGGATTCGGATCAATTGTCGTTTGAGGTTGCTGCGAAGACTGCGTTCCGTGAAGCTTGTAAAATGGCTGGACCGGTTCTTCTTGAGCCAATCATGAAAATGGAAGTAGTTACTCCTGAAGATTACATGGGAGATATTATGGGTGACTTGAATCGACGAAGAGGCCAAATGGCTGGTGTTGATGAAAAAGCAGGTTCTCAAGTAATTAAATGTACGGTGCCTTTGGCCAATATGTTTGGTTATGTAACCCAGCTTAGAACGATGTCATCTGGACGAGCAACATCTTCAATGGAATTTGATCACTTCGCTGAAGTGCCAAGAGGAATGGCTGATGAAATATTAACAAAACTTAAAGGTACCGAAAAATCATAAGCAATGGTAAGTCAGAAAATAAGAATAAAACTGAAATCGTACGATCACAACTTGTTAGACAAGTCTGCTGAGAAAATTGTACGATCTGTAAAGGTAACGGGTGCTGTTGTTAATGGTCCAATTCCTTTGCCTACGGAAAAGAAGATTTACACGGTTTTGAAATCTCCTCACGTAAATAAAAAAGCAAGAGAGCAGTTTCAATTGTGCTCTTATAAAAGACTTTTGGATATCTATAGTTCTACATCAAAGACAGTTGATGCATTGATGAAACTAGAGCTTCCAAGTGGTGTTGACGTTGAAATTAAAGTATAGAGATGTTAGGGATAATTGGTAAGAAAATTGGCATGACAAGTATTTTTTCCGAAGAAGGAAAAAATATCCCTTGTACGCTTATTCAGGCAGAACCAAATGTGGTTACTCAGCTTCGAACGATCGAGAACGATGGTTACAGAGCTGTGCAATTAGCTGGAGGAGAGAAAACAGAAAAGAGTACTTCCAACGCGATGAAGGGTCATTTTGCGAAAGCAAAAACAACTCCAAAAGCGAAGTCGGTTGAATTCAAAAATTTCCGTGATGACTCAGACCATGAGATTAAGGTGGGCGACGAGGTGACGGTCGAAATATTTAAAGAAGGCCAGTTTGTTGATGTTATTGCAACAAGCAAAGGAAAAGGTTTTCAAGGGGTTGTGAAAAGACATGGTTTCCATGGAGTTGGTGGAGCTACACACGGTCAGCACAACAGATTGAGAGCTCCGGGATCTATTGGCGCAGCATCCTACCCAGCACGTGTTTTTAAAGGAATGCGAATGGCAGGTAGAATGGGTGGTAATAGAACGAAGATGACGAACTTACAGGTATTGAAGGTAATACCAGAAGATAATGTTTTGGTTGTGAAAGGAGCGGTTCCTGGTCACAAAGGTTGTTTTGTAATTGTGGAGAGATAATGAAGCTGAAAGTAGTAAATAATCAAGGTGCCGAGACAGGTAAGGAGCTTAGCTTAGACAAGGCCATTTTTGGAATTGAGCCTAACGATCACGCTATTTACCTGGACGTTAAGCAATTCTTGGCTAACCAACGTCAAGGTACGCATAAGACCAAAGACAAGTCGGAGATTAGAGCATCGACTCGTAAGATTAAAAAGCAAAAGGGTACGGGTACTGCTCGTGCTGGTTCTGTAAAATCTGGTGTTATGATTGGTGGTGGTAGATTCCACGGACCAAGACCTAGAGACTACGGTTTCAAGTTGAATAGAAAGTTGAAAGATGTAGCACGAAAGTCTGCATTGAGTTATAAAGCAACAGATAAGCAAATTACGGTATTGGATTCGTTCACGATGGATGCGCCAAGTACAAAATCGTATGTTGCCTTTTTGAATGGCTTAAACCTAAGCGACAGTCGAACATTGTTGATTACTGCGGATGTAGTAACAGGTGCACACTTATCGGCTAGGAATATTCCTAATGCAGAAGTGTCTACGTGCGATAACTTGAATACATACAGTATTTTGAAAGCAAAGAATTTGATCTTTACGGAAGAAGCTGTAAATAAATTAACTGAAAATTTCAAGGCAAATTAAGATGGGAGTTGTAATAAAACCTTTGATTACCGAGAAGTCGAACTTACTGGCAGAAAAACTAAATCAATATGCATTTATTGTTGATTTACACGCCACTAAGCCAGAGATAATCAAAGACGTTGAAGAAATGTATGGTATTGATGTTACAGGCATTAGTACGATGGTATATAGAGGTAAAAGAAAATTTAAATTTGCAAAATCCGGTGCGCAAAACGGAAAGAAATCAAATTTTAAAAAGGCGGTTATTAGTATTAAGGAAGATCAAGAGATTGACTTCTTCGAAAGCGTATAGATATGGCAGTAAAGAGATTAAATCCAATAACACCTGGTCAGCGGTTTAGAGTTGCCAACACGTTTGCAGAGTTAACGACTTCTACTCCTGAGAAAAGTCTTCTTGCCCCGATGAAAAGATCGGGCGGTAGAAACAACCAGGGTAGAATGACTGTACGAAACATCGGTGGTGGTCATAAAAGAAGATACCGAGTTATCGACTTCAAAAGAACCAAAGAGGGGAAAGCAGAAGTAATGACTGTTGAGTATGATCCAAACAGATCTGCCTTTATCTGCTTGCTTAAATATGAAGACGGTGAGAAAAGATATATCCTTGCTCCAGTTGGAATCGAGGTTGGACAAATGGTTGAATCTGGAACGGGCGTTGTACCTGAGGTAGGTAACAGTATGCCATTGTCAGAAATGCCTCTTGGTTCAATAATTCACAACATCGAATTACAACCAGGAAGAGGAGCAGAAATTTGCCGTAGTGCAGGAACAAATGCCCAATTGTTAGCAAGAGATGGTAAATATGCCGTCATCAAAATGCCTTCAGGAGAAACACGAATGATCCTGATTACATGTTTGGCTACTATTGGTACGGTATCTAACCCAGACCACAGTTTAGTGCGATTGGGTAAAGCTGGAAGAAACAGATGGCTTGGAAGAAGACCTCGTGTTCGACCTGCAGCGATGAACCCAGTTGATCACCCACAAGGTGGTGGTGAAGGTAGAAATAAAGGTGGACAGGCTAGATCTCGAAATGGGGTTTACTCAAAAGGTCTGAAAACAAGAAGTGTTAAGAAACACACATCTCGATTAATTATTGAACGCAAAAAGAAAAAGTAGTTAGATGGCTAGATCACTAAAAAAAGGACCATTTGTAGATTATAAACTTGAACGTAAAGTTGATGCTCAAAACGGTGGTGGAAAGAAATCTGTGATTAAGACTTGGTCACGACGATCAATGATTACTCCTGATTTTGTTGGACACACGATTGCTGTGCATAATGGAAATAAGTTCATACCGGTTTATGTTACTGAAAACATGGTTGGTCATAAATTAGGAGAGTTTGCTCCTACCAGAACATTTAAAGGACACACAAGTAGATAACAATGGAAGCAGTAGCTAGATTAAATAACTGTCCGGTTTCACCTAGAAAGATGCGGTTAGTAGCCGATCAAATCCGAGGTAAGAAGGTTGAGGATGCATTAAACATCCTTAAATTTAACCAGAAACCTACGTATGCTGGAAAGATGGAAAAACTTCTTCTTTCTGCCATGTCGAATTGGAGAAACACGACCGACGGAAACGGAAGCGAAGAGGATTGTGTGGTTAAAGAGGTTTTCGTTAACCAGGGAAGATCTTTGAAGAGAATCAAACCAGCTCCTCAAGGTAGAGCCCATAGAATTAGAAAGAGATCAAACCACATTACGTTGGTTGTGAGCGATAATAATGAAGTGGTAACTGAGGACGTAACAGAAACTGAAGAATAAAGATGGGACAGAAAGTTAATCCAATAAGTCTTCGATTAGGTATTGTTAGAGGTTGGGAATCCAACTGGTACGGTGGCGATACATTTGCTGAGAAATTAGCGGAAGACGATAAGATAAGAAAATACATTGCGGTTCGTATACCAAGAGGTGGTATCTCTAAAGTGTTAATCGAAAGAACACTTAAAAGAATTATCATAACAGTTCATACTGCTCGCCCAGGTATCGTAATTGGTAAAGGTGGATCTGAAGTCGATAAGATTAAAGAAGAAATCAAGAAACTTACCAAAAAAGATGTTCAGATTAACATCTTCGAAATAAAACGACCGGAAATGGATGCAAGGTTGGTTGGAATGTCTATTGCTCAACAAGTTGAGGGTAGAATTTCTTACAAACGTGCAATCAAAATGTCGATCGCAAGTACAATGAGAATGGGAGCACAGGGAATTAAAATTGTGATCTCAGGAAGGTTGAATGGAGCGGAAATGGCACGAACTGAACAGTACAAACAAGGTAGAATTCCTTTGCATACGTTCAGAGCAGATGTGGATTACGCACTTTCAGAAGCATTGACAGTTTACGGTAAACTTGGAATTAAAGTATGGATCTTTAAAGAAGAGGTTTACGCAAAACGTGACTTGTCGATCAACATGGGAATGGGTGAGAACAAGAAGTCGGATAGAAGGAAAGGTGGATCGCATAGCGGACCACGAAGAAGAAATA
>CAYZWM010000140.1:0-11067 GCA_964482155.1 uncultured Chitinophagaceae bacterium
GGGAGCCGATTACTAACGGAAATAGAATCGCGATTAAAGTTCTTATTTGATGTGGGTCTTGGATATTTAGGGTTGAATAGATTGTCTAACTCGTTGTCTGGGGGTGAGTCGCAACGGATTAATCTCGCGACTTCCTTAGGGAGTAACCTGGTTGGGTCGACGTATATTCTTGATGAGCCCAGTATTGGACTTCACTCAAGAGATACGGAACGTTTGATTAAAATTCTTAAGAACTTACAGGATGCCGGCAATACAGTCGTGGTTGTTGAACACGACGAAGAACTTATGAATGCAGCGGACGAATTAATTGATATCGGACCGTTTGCAGGTACTCATGGAGGAGAAGTAGTGTTTAACGGCACGTTCAAAGAATTGATGGTTTCTAAAACGTTGACAGCAGACTTTTTAAACGACGTCAGGCGAATAGAAATTCCTAAACAACGAAGAAAGTGGAACAACTTTATTGAAATTAATAATGCACGGTTTCACAACTTGAAAAATATCAGCACCAAACTTCCTTTATCCGCTTTTACGGTGGTTACAGGTGTTTCTGGTTCAGGTAAGACCAGCCTTGTGAAAGGTGTTTTTTATCCAGCCATTTTAAGGGCACTGGACCAATATTCAGGTGTTCGCCCAGGCGAGTCTGACGGAATTAGTGGGGATATCAAACGCGTTGATGCCGTTGAGATGATCGATCAAAATCCAATTGGTAAATCTTCCCGTTCCAATCCAGTTACCTATGTGAAAGCCTTTGATGCTATCCGAGACCTGTTTACAGAACAGGTGCTTGCGAAGCAACGGGGTTACAAAAGTTCCATGTTTTCGTTTAATGTGGATGGTGGCCGATGTGATAATTGTAAAGGCGAGGGTGAGGAGATAATCGAAATGCAATTTATGGCCGATTTGCACCTGCCGTGTGATGTGTGTAAGGGCAAAAGGTTTAAACAAGACATTCTGGAAGTGACCTACAACGGCAAGTCTATTTATGAGGTTTTGTCTATGACGGTTAATCAAGCGATTGACTTCTTTGAAGGGGTTTCTTTGATAAAAAAGAGATTGTTGCCTCTACAGGAAGTAGGTCTGGGTTACGTATCGTTAGGCCAATCGTCCAATACACTAAGTGGAGGAGAAGCTCAACGGATAAAACTGGCTTCTTTTTTAGGTAAGAATACAAGTCAAACGCATACCTTATTCATTTTTGATGAGCCGACTACCGGTTTGCATTTTCATGATATTGAAAAACTACTTAAGTCGTTTAATGCGTTGATTGATAATGGCAATACAGTGATTACGATTGAACATAATTTTGACGTAATTAAAACGGCTGACTGGGTAATTGATTTAGGCCCAGAAGGCGGGAAAAATGGTGGTCATATTGTTTTTCAAGGTACGCCAGAGGGTTTAGTCGAGTGTAAGGAATCCTATACTGGTCAGTATCTCAAAATGAAATTAGATGGTGCGTTTCTCAATCCAGCAATGCGAGAGAATTAAAAAAAAAACTCCCACCAATGGCGGGAGTTTAGTATCAAATTTTTTAGGCCTGTTTATTCCGATTTGTTATTTACCTGAAGTTTTATGATTTCGTCTTCAAGGTCTAACTCGTCGCCTTCCAGGTAACCCGTATGTGTGTATACAATCTTTCCATTCTGATCGACTAGAAATGTGACCGGTGGATTGGTTACGTTTAATGCGCGTTGTAATTCTCCGTTCGGGTCAAGTAGAATGTCAAAATCCCAGCCCTGACCGTCAGCAAATGGTTTAACTCGTGCGGTGTTTCTACTGTCATCAACAGAAACTGCGACTAATTCAACATTATAATCCGCAATCCAATCGTCTAAAACATCATTCACATTTCTTAATTCTTTAATACAGGGCTTACACCAGGTTGCCCAAAACGAAATGATGGTGATTTTTCCATTAGATGCATAACTGGCCATGTCTACATTGTCACCTTCCGTATTTTTTAGTGTTACACTGGGTAGGCTTTGTTTGCTTTCAGTGCTATCTTCGGTCTCAGCAGTTGCCCCGAAATAACATATTGAAAGTGCAATGGCGATAACTATATTCTTCATTTCTTGTTTTTAATCTTATAGATTTCAATTATTGTTCCAACATTGGAAGTGCAAGTTTAACCAAAATCGGAATAAAGGTTGGTTTTGATTTATAAAAGCTGATAAATCTATGTCACAAAGTAGGTTACAAGCGTTTACTATGATACAGATATTACAATAGTGTAGGTTGTGAAAGATGCATTTGTATTTGAAGCAATTGAAAGTTGGAATTTTTTTTGGTGGAAGCTCACGCGAACGCGAAGTGTCGTTTGCTGGTGGGCGAACCGTGTATGATAATCTGGACAAAAGATTGTTTGACGCTATTCCCATTTTTGTAGATGAATTTGGGAATATGGTACAACTCAAATGGGAGTTTGTATACCGCGGAACGATTCGAGATTTCTATCCTCCGGTAGGATATTTACCCGAAAGCCCGAATGCGTTTCAAATTTATTCGGAGAGTATAAACATCGATTTTGACCAACGATTGAAAATGATTGGTGAGATCGGAAACCCAATTCAACCCGATACATTGTCAAAAATGATTGATTTTGCCTTCCTGGCTATGCACGGTGAACGTGGAGAAGATGGTAATATTCAAGGATTACTGGAATGGTATGGTCTTCCATATTCAGGTTCAGGCATCTTGCCGTCGGCCATAGGAATGAATAAAGCCATTCAAAAAAAATGGATGGATGCTTCGGGTTTTGATGGCCCACGGTTTCTGACCGTATCTAAAGATGATTGGAAAAATAATCCCGTAGAGTTTTACAACAAGGTTAAACAACACGTTCAATTTCCGTTGGTTGTTAAGTCTGCAAATCAAGGATCTTCCATTGGCATTACGGTCTTAAAATTAGAAGATTATGATTCGTTTGTTGCGGCAATGAATACCAGCTTTTTTACGAAAAAGCTTCGCAAAGCGGATTGGGATAATTCGGATCATGTATCCCTTGTTCGTGATTTAGCCGATATCCGAAGTTCATTGGGATTTCCGATGGATATAGATGGTGAGATGGTTTTTCATCCTGAAAAAGCATTAACCACTCTCGATACACTATTCGAATCGAAACCCGAGGTCATTCTTGAGGCTATACGAGGTGAAGTGGAAGTTGTGGTTGAACAGTTTATTCATGGTCGAGAATTTAGTTGCATCGTTGTTCGAGATGACGATGGCAAAACAGTCGCTTTACCACCTACCGAGATTGCGAAGTCCACAGAATTCTTTGACTATAAATCGAAGTACCTGCCTGGCCTTTCTAGAAAAATTACCCCCATCGATTTACCTGACCAGGAGATAGAAAAAATTAGAACGGAATGCAGTCGTTTGTTTGGTGTGTTTGGTTTTGATGTCTATGCTCGAATAGACGGATTTTATACGGAAGATGGCCGCATTTTGCTCAATGACCCAAACACAACCTCCGGGATGATGCCTTCATCCTTTTTCTTTCATCAAGCAGCGGAAATAGGGTTAAATCCAAGTCAGTTCTTGACGTTTATTATTCGAATGTCGCTTGCTGAACGAATAAAAACGGTTCCGATGTTCGTTACCAAAAAGCAGTTGCTTGCCAATCTGGATCAAATGATTCAGCAGGGATCAAAGAGAGAAGGTGGTTTAAAGAAGGTTGCCGTCATTATGGGTGGCTACTCAACAGAAAGACACATCTCCGTCGAAAGTGGTCGGAATATTTTTGAGAAATTATCATCGTCAGGAAAATACCAACCCATACCTATATTTCTTACCGGAAATAATGAAGAACATCGTTTGTATAGAATGCCGATCAATATTATGTTGAAAGACAACGCTGATGATATTAAGAATAAATTAGAAAATTTCAGTCAGGCACCTATCATTGGATCCATTATTCAACAATCAAAAGCCATTACTAATAAGTACACAACGGTAGATCCAATTTTTGTTCCTGAAGAAATTCATTATGAGAATCTAAAGGATGTATGTGATGAAGTATTTATTGCGCTCCATGGTCGTCCGGGCGAAGACGGTGCTATTCAGAAGAAATTGAATGCCCTGAAAATTCCCTATAACGGAAGCGGCGTAGAAAGTTCGTCAACAACCATAGATAAATTCAAAACAAACAATATCCTACGCGAAAATGGGTTTTTGGTTGCCGACGGTAACCTGGTCGAAAAGGCGGATTGGTTGGAAAATAAAGAGCGGGTATTAAGGGAGATCGAACAAATGGGTTTTCCACTAATTGCGAAGCCATCAGACGAAGGTTGCAGCAGTGCCGTAAAGAAACTAAACAACCTTAACGAAGTGGTGACCTATGCGGAAATTACCTTTCGAAACGCATCCGCAATTGAAGAGTCATTGAGAACAGCACTAGACGTTGGAGAAAAGGAAGAATTTCCACAGAAAGGGTACTTTTTGGTTGAAAATTTTATTCAAAACAAGAATGCAAAACATTTCTTAGAGATTACTGGAGGTCTATTGACAAAATACGTCGATGGTCAATTGGTATACGAGATATTTGAACCTTCTGAGGCTCTGGCAGAAGGTGAAATACTGACTCTGGCAGAAAAATTTCTGGCGGGTGAAGGACAAAATATTACGCCTGCACGTTTTGACGATAATCCAGAATTTAACAACGTAGTTTCGTCAAAGGTTCGGCGTGAGCTGGAAGCTGTGGCGCGTTGCTTAAATGTAGAAGGGTATTGTCGTATAGATGCATTTGTTCGAATTTTTGAAAACAAGGAAGTGGAAGTGGTCATTATTGAAATAAATTCTCTGCCTGGAATGACACCAGCTACCTGCATTTACCACCAGGCCGCAATTAACGGTTATACGCCTTTTGATTTTATTGATGAAATATTGACCTTTGGCGAGATGCGTTTAAATAAACTTACAGCGTAACGCAATGAGAAAAATAATAAAAACTTTACTTCTTATTTTACTTACCACGGCAGTGCTTGTCGGCGGTATGTTGTTATTTCTTCACTTTTATACTGGGCATAATAAAGAATTGGTCAAAGTGCCACAAATTGAAGGAATGCGAATTGATAAAGGGATTCGGGTACTGGAGGATGGTGGATTTGAATATGAAATTACCGACACGGTATATAGAGATGGAGTTGAATTGTCTTCAATAATTGACCAAAAGCCAGAAGCCGACTTTGAAGTAAAAGAGGGGCGGAAAGTGTATTTGGTCTTAAATTCAGATATTGTACCTGATGTTGAAATGCCTGATTTGGCGGGTAAAGCATCGTACAATCAAGCACTGCGTATTCTGAATAACAGAGGGTTGAAAGTGGGTGAAAAAATTGAAATGCCATTAAAGGAAATCAAAGATCCGGATAGTCAACCCGTCATAGAGCAACATTATGCTGGTAGTGACGAAGCCATCCCTCCAGGAACCAAAATTAAACGAAACTCAACGATTGATTTAGTTGTAGGTATTATGATCGAACGCCATGTAGGTGGCGATATTGATTCAACCATGACCGATATCGAATAGGCTAGACACAAAAACAAATTATGACCATTTTAAAGGGAATTGAAAATCAATTGAAAAGTGATTTTCCAGATTATACGTTTGAATTAAATACTAAACTGGGTCGCGATGCAATTATTGTTGCCAAGGACAAGAACCATGGTGCAGTGATGTATGAACTGAACAACAAGATTCAAATCATCGCCATGGCCCCAAGTAAGCTGGGTCGGTTAAAAGCAAGTGTTAGCAAAACATATGATCAGGTAGCAGAGCAACTAATGGAGTACTTAATACAGTCTGATTCCAGTATTGAAGTTGAAATGGTACCAGACGCTCAACATTTAGATAAGTCAGAAAAACAGAAGAAAAACGATAACTACGGAAGTATCATTTTCGGTCTTGGACTGATTGGTCTGTCGGCTTATCTATTTAATATGTTCAATAATTTGGAGCAGATGGGTGGCGAGATGGATATAAACTGGATCATTGCTCTTTTGTACAACAACTTAGGGAAGGAGATTACATGTTCAATTCTGGCACTAGCGGGTATAGTTATGAGCATTATTGCGTTTAGAAAGCTGAGAAAAACTTAGGCTTTAATCCTTAAGTTTTCCCAAATGAGTGTTGTGAAAGCTGTCGTAATATTTGAGGCCGTATCCGAAAATTCGATCCATACTGGCATGGCCAAACAAGATGACGCCGCTTAACGTCAACATTTGGTTGCTTAGGTAAACTCCGAATACATAGATCGCCAGGGCAAGCGCTTTGTGGTGAAACAGATTGTACGTTATAGCACCTACTTTCGGATTGATTAAGTAGCCCATCATACCGAGGTCTGGAATAAGAATCAAGACTGGAAACCACCACCAGGCAAAATCCAGTTGTTGGAAAGCAAGAATACTCAAACCAAAAAGAGCAAGTTCTTCAATTTTAAGCGAATTTTTCATATATCCTGTTTGTGTCAAATGTACAGTATCTATAATTTTATTACGTAAGGCAACGTTTTGTTGGCTAGAAACGTCTTAACTTTGTTAAGATTCCATTGATGACCCAACTAAAGACCGTAATTACCACTTTGCTGGTACTAGCCAGTACGCTGACTTTCAGTCAAATTACAGCTAATTTTTCGTCCGATACGACCAGTGGTTGCACGCCAGTCACTGTCCAGTTCGAGGATCAATCAAGTGGAGCAGTTAGTTCGTATTACTGGACTTTCGGTAATGGAAACACATCAACCAAAAAAGATCCATCAGCCATTTATTACATGCCCGGTGTATATACCGTTACACTCAAAATAACGGATGCTTCAGGGGCAACCAGCTCGGAAACTAAAAACGCTTACATCGAAGTTTTTGAATTGCCTACTGCGGACTTCAGCCCATTAAAAACAAAAGGATGCGCATCATTAGATGTCCCATTTACTAACAAGTCAAAAAAAGGATCTGGGAAAATTGATCAGGTAACCTGGGATTTTGGAGATGGAAATACCCTGATTTCATATGCTGGATTTCATCGGTATAAAGTGGCCGGAACATACTCTGTTTCTCTACTTGTAATTGACCAAAACAAGTGCCAAGACAAAATCAAAAAGAATCAAATTATTGAAGTATACCCTGTACCTGTAGTTGATTTTGAACCTGACGAAGACTTTGGTTGTCAGCCACCATTGGATGTTGAGTTTACCAATAAATCTAAGAAATATTCCGGAGACACTTATTTATGGGACTTTGGAGACGGAACCAGCTCCACATCTGAGAATCCGAGTCATACGTATACCGCTATCGGAGCATTTACGGTGATTCTTACAATAACAAATTCTCACGGTTGTAAAGGGTCGAAAATATTTAAGGCCATTAACATCAATCCACTCAATGTGGACTTCGATATAAGTACGTTTGATGGATGTGCTCCATTGGAAGTGACCCTTACCAATAAAACGACTCCAGCTGTTTCTGGATTGACGTATAAATGGGATTTAGGGAACGGTCAAAAACCTCAAACCAAACATGTATCGGTTACCTACGATAAACCAGGGACGTATGACATTGTTCTTGAGGTTTCAAAAAATGGTAAATGCGGACAGAAAAAGACCATAGCAAATGCCGTTACCGTAAAACCAACACCAACACCTAAAATCAAAATAAGTGATACCGTATCCTGTAAGGTGCCTCTGGTAATTGATTTGGAAGATATTGGATCTGGTGCAACGGGTTGGACGTGGTATTTGGATAGTTTAACCAAAACAACTGGACAGAAAGCACAGATTACGTTGTCAGAATTCAAGGATTATGTAATCGGATTACAGACCATTAATAATTCAGGTTGTTCTTCAGATACCCTGTTTAAACTGGTTCGAATTGAACCCATTGATGTCTCTGCGAAACCTGACACGTCAGGATGTGCTCCGTTATACGTGACGTTTACAAATACATCAAAGTTGACCAGTGGATCAATTGCTTCACAGCGATGGGATTTTGGAGATGGTGATTCTGTTGTCATTTCTGGAGCATCACCAATGACTGCAAGTCATACCTATAAAGAAGATGGGACATACAGTGTGAAATTGACCGTGGTAACCCATGGCGGTTGTATAGGTATCGCTAACCTTACGGTAAAAGTAGGTAAGAAGCGTGAACCCAAAATTGAGGGTGGCATTGATACCCTTTGTAATTTGGAAGAAGCGTTGATCTTGAATCTAACGGATGTTAAATTTAAAGACTCACTGGATTTGATCAAATGGGCCTTAATCCCCAAAACGGCTGATTCAGGCATTTATCGTGAAGTGATGAAGGAAAATTTCAGGACGAATCAATGGCATTTTGGCTTTGAAGCAGATCATATGGATACGGGTTACTACCATGTTCGGTTAATCACATCAGATCGGGGTTGTACGGATACTGCTTTTCTTGAAAATCGAATTTACATTTTGCCACCAATTGCCAAAATAAAACCGTTACACGATACCTGTGCCAATGATATTATGATTTTGGCAAACCTATCGAGTTACTACGACAGTATACACTGGGTAGTCAATACACATATTTTATTTGATTCCATTATACGATTAGCAACAGACACGGCTAAGAAGGCTGTTCTTAAAGCATATAATTTTACCTCCGGTTGTGTAGATACCATGCCCTTTTATTTTACAGCCAAAGAGACATTTCTTGGCGATTTTAATTATTCTGGCGATTTATGTGCTCCAACAACATTTAGTTTCACGGGCAAAGCATATCAACCATTTCTACAGTATATGTGGGTCATAAATGATGTAGATACATTCCATTCACGATATTTAACACTGCCGATTTCACAACCAGGTAAATACAAAATTCACTACGTTGTAACCGATACCTCAAAAACTGGCGGCTGTTCAAAAACAACAGAACGTGTTATTGAGATTACTGGCCCCACAGTAGATGGAAGCATAACAGGAACACCTGGGTGCGGTCCGATTGATGTTGTGCTCAAATCGAATTCAGATCCAAAAAACTACACGGATTTATACTGGACAGTTGGGACGGATACACATTATGTAACTTCCTCCCAGAGCCAGACCATCGAATTGTACAAGCCTGGTCCTGACGGTGGTAAATGGCCAATTTCGTTGGTTGGAATTGATTCCAATGGTTGCAAAGGATCTCAAAGTTTTGAAATTGAGGTTTTCGGAACTAAAAATGCAGAATTAAAGATTAATCGATTTGAAGATTGCTCTGGCCGAAGGTTCATTTTTGCCCCGTTGTTTCAGAATCCAGTTGATGACGAGTATTGGACGTATAAATGGGATATGGGTGATGGAGAAGGAGAATCTTCTCTTAAAGTGGTTAATTATACGTTTAAAAAAGCAGGAAAATATGCCGTTAAACTTTTCATGACCGACGAAAACGGTTGTGTGACGCGTTTACAAGATACCGTAGACATGGGCGATGAGGTTCTTGTCGCAAAATTCTTTGCAGATAGTCTGGTTAAAGCATGTCCACCACTACATGTACAGTTTGAAGATCGCTCAACCCTTAATGGTTTGAGAAGAATAATACGATGGGAGTGGGATTTTGGAGATGGCACAACTTCCGAAGAACGTTACCCAAGCAAACTTTACCTGGTAGCAGGAGAATTTGATGTTAGCCTTAAGGTAACAGATGAATGGGGTTGTAGGGATTCATTTACCTACCCCGGATTTGTTTTTGTGAATGGACCTAAAGGGGATTATGTTTTTGATAAAACTGAAGGCTGTGTTCCCTTAGATGTTACGTTTATAGCCGATACATCGAGTTGTACAAGTTTTACGTGGGACTTTGGAGATGGAAACATTTTAAAAAACCAACTAAAAGTAACCCATACGTATAGAGATACGGGCCGGTTCATTCCGCTTTTGACCCTGGCCGATACATTTGGTTGCACCTACACACATCCACCTATCGACACGATTTATGTCTACCCAATGCCTAAGCCGGATTTTGAAATTACCAAACCATGTCCGGGTATAGTTACTCAATTCTTAAACACGAGCTGGCCCTCTGGGTATTTGTCCAACTGTTCATGGGATTTTGGAGATGGAAGTTCAAGTTCGGATTGTTCTCCAGAACACCTGTATAGCCAAGGCGGTAATTACCCTGTAAAACTAAGCGTGACAACTCGAAACGGTTGTACAAATGATACGACCAAGAATGTAGTGATTAAGAAAATTAAGGCGGATTTTACCACGGCTAAAAGTGACGTATGTGTTGGTAGCGTTATTAACATACTCAACCAATCTCAGTCCGACACCAATTTGATTTCGTTTGAGTGGATTATCAATGATACGTTCAAATATTATGGACCTAATCCGAATATTCTCTTTACTCAAACTGGGCCGGTAAAGGTTCAATTGGTTATACAAGATGCTATTGGTTGCACCGATACGTTACAGACCAACAGCTTACTCAAAGTAGGTGATACGATTCCACCTGTGCCGACTGATTTGTTGCGGGTAAGTGTAACGGGCAATACGACCTACCTGGTCGACTATAAGAAAAGCATCATTGTTGACTTTAAGAGTTATTTAATTTATCACAATGGGAGTATGGTTGGCGAGGTAACCGATCGTGATCAGACTCGATTTGGATTGAATGGCCTGAATACCTTACACAATGTGTATTGTTCTAAAGTGGCTATTAAAAATTCCTGTGGCCTGGTTAGCGAACAACTAATCGATAGCAACGATTGTACGGTTGAAGTTTCTGGTCAGGGTGAAATTAACCAAAGTCGATTGAATTGGAATCCATATTATGGGTGGCCAGTGATAGAAACGTATTATATATTTAGAGAGGATATTGAAGACCCGGGAACCTACTTTGTATTGGACTCGGTAGATGGTAATGTTCTTGAATATGTAGACACAAATATCTTATGTTATGTTAAACACCGATACAAGATAAAGGCCAAAGAAAGGCTGGGTAATCAACAAGTTAGTTGGAGCGATACCTGCGAAGTAACGCCGATTTATATCAATTCTATTCCTCCAAATAAATTGGTAAGGGCCACCGTTCAACACGACGAATATGTTCGAGTAGAATGGCTACCTA
>CAYZWM010000141.1:0-11026 GCA_964482155.1 uncultured Chitinophagaceae bacterium
AAGAAGCATACCATTAGACTCGACGCCTCTCATTTTTCGAGGAGCCAGGTTAGTAACAACCACGGCCTGCTTCCCAACTAAATCTTCAGGATTAAAATGTTCCGCAATACCGGACAGAATGGTTCGTTTCTCCAACCCGATGTCTACCAACAACTGAAGTAATTTATCCGCCTTTGGCACCTTAATTGCCTCCAGGATTGTTCCTACACGAAAGTCAAGTTTGCTGAAATCGTCAAACGTAATGGTTGGTTTAATGGGTTCGAGTTCTTTTGCTGGCTCGTTTTCCTTCGCCTGATCTTCTAATTTCTTCAATTGTTTTTCTATTTCTTCGTCCTCAATTTTCTTAAACAATAATTCAGGCTTTTCTATCTTTTCTCCCACCACTAAACCTGACGATCCGAGATTCAAAAATCCTGTTATCTTATCCGATGTATTTGGTAAGAATGGCTTACAAACTTGAGCAAAACGTGCCACAAGCTGTAGGGAAACGTTCAGAATTTCTTCCACACGTTGCTGGCCGTTCTCCTCTTTTATTGCGTGCCAGGGCGAGGTGTCTTGTAAATATTTATTCCCCATGCGGGCAATGTTCATAATCTCGCTCAATCCATCTCTAAAACTAAATGCATTAACCAGGTCGTCAACTCGTTTTATAAGGACGTCTGCCTCGGTAAGAAGCTCATAATCCGTTTGGTTCTCATTGGCGGGAACAACACCATCACAAAATTTATGGGTTAAGACCAAAACACGGTTTATCCAATTTCCAAGAATAGCAACAAGCTCATTATTGATCCGGGCTTGAAAATCCTTCCAGCTAAAGTCGCTGTCCTTACTTTCAGGCATAATACTGGTTAGTACATAGCGCAATTCATCCTCTTTTTCTGGAAAATCAGCCAGGTATTCGTGCAACCACACGGCATGATTTCGTGAGGTAGATAGTTTTTGCCCTTCCAGATTCAAAAATTCGTTGGCAGGTACATTTGTTGGTAAATTGTAATCGCCATGCGCATGTAACATCGCCGGAAAAATAATGGTATGAAATACGATATTATCCTTCCCTAGAAAGTGCGTTAATTCGGTTTCTGGGTTCTGCCACCAATCCTTCCAATCGTCTGTTATTTCTTTGGTAGCTGAAATATATCCAATTGGGGCATCGAACCAGACATACATCACCTTCCCTTCTGCTCCATCTATAGGCACAGGCACTCCCCAATCCAGATCACGAGTCATCGCTCTTGGTTTCAGTCCATCTTTTAGCCAACTCATACATTGTCCAAAAACATGGGCTTTCCAACTGCCCTTTTTGGTGCTTACCCATTCATCCAAAAACTCGGTTTGCAATGTATCTAAAGGTAAAAACCAATTCTTTGTTTCCTTTTTTATGGGTTTGTTGCCTGTAAGCGCTGACTTTGGGTTAATGAGCTCTTTTGGGCTTAATGTTCGTCCACAATTCTCACATTGATCACCATATGCCTCTGCAAAACCGCAGTTCGGGCATTCCCCAACGATGTAACGATCTGCTAAAAACTGACTGGCCGTTTCGTCATAAAACTGCTCTGTGGTTTCTTCTTGAAACACCCCCTTGTCGTACAGCGTCTTAAAAAATTCGATGGCTGTTTCGTGGTGAATAGGTCGAGTCGTTCTTGAAAAATTATCAAAATTCACACCCCAGTCTTCCAGGCTCTGTTTGATGATTGAATAATTCTTGTCCACCACATCCTGAGGCGTTACACCCTCCTTTTTCGCCTTTAGGGTAATGGGTACGCCATGTTCGTCTGTACCGCAAACAAACAGCACCTCTTTGCCCTGATTACGTAGGTGTCTAACGTAGATATCACTAGGCAGAAAACAACCTGCAATATGACCAATGTGCAATGGTCCGTTGGCATAAGGCAACGCGCAGGTAACTAAATGTTTTTGAGGGCTTGTCATAGCCGCAAAATTAGCGGAGTTTTCCCTTTTCTATGAAGTAAATATTTTCCTTTCTTTTTAGCCCGTCTTTTACGAGCCGTGTTTCGAATCCATGGGATATATAATGGCATTTATTCGACGTGTCAAATCCCCAAAAATTAAATTGGGCTTGCAGTGCTATCACTGCCTCTCTTTTGCCAGGAAACAACAGGCTGTCATTGCTCATCTGAAGAAAACTCCGTGGCCTGATCTTTCCTAAATAGGTCCTGTTTTTTGCTGAATACGCAATTAATAACGTGTCTTGATCCGTTTCTATGCATAAGTTTCCCTTGAGCACGGGAGGTGTAAAACCTAACCTCAACGGAACATAATAATCATGCATCAAATCTCCAAATTCATTGAACCGTATAACCACAGCATGTGAATATATGTACCCATTAAATTTCCTGGGGCTTCCGGCAATCGTACTTCCATTTCGAGTTACCCCATATTGATCTGTATAACTCATCGTGTACATTTCCAGAGCGAGAAAAAATGAACTGTCGCAATAATGGATTGGATGTTGAAATGCGTAAACCGCCACGTCGGTGCTTTTCTCATGCCGCTTGAGACGTTTAATTTTTCTCTCAAATTCGTCCTTTTTGTAACTCGACATGTAATCAAAAAAATGTGTCAATTTTGTAAAAGGCGTATACGAAATTTGAGTTAGTGAACCGTCCTGGACAGTACCAAAAAATACGCCACTGGACTTATCAGTTAAGGGTTTTCCATACGAACCAGAAATAATATGGTCACCATCCTCTGTTTGAGCAATGCCAATATCCATAAATTGCTGCTCCTGGTTTGACCGGATATAACGCATATCAACATCAGCTTCGTTATCCCAAATAACGAACTGTGTAATTACCTTGTTTCTACTTTGTTCTTGCCAGCAATAAAACACCTCCTCGGATTTGGGCAAAAATTCAAAGCCCAAATCTTTTACCGTAGATAGCTTCAGAGTTGGCGAAACGTCCATGGTTCGTACACTTGAGTCTATTAAACTTAAGACTATGACTTCCTCCTGTTTGGGTTGGTGATTAACCACGAATAAATCACTTCCATTTACAATAAATTTTGGTTCATAAATTCGGCTGGGGAGTAACCCATTTTGGACAACAAGTTCTCCATCTGACCTCACCTCTACCAGAGTAAAATCCCCCAGGCGATAGTCATAAAACAGATGATATAGGCTACTTATTGACCTGTAACTGCCTACCTTTTTTTGACGAAAATCTATGGTGGGTTGAAATTGAGCAATGACGTCAAGCTCTTGGTTAAGGACAACGTATTTCCGATCCGGTTGATGTTCTCTTTTGGCAAAGTTGTCAAATACAGTCAAAACCAACGTAGTATCCAGAACAAACAAGTCTCCAACTCCATTTTTTCCTGTTAATGGATATTCGAAACGTCCCTCGGTGTTTTGAGCAAAACTCCAAACAAAGTGTAATACAAAAAAGATCGATATGTATAGGCGAATCATCTATGAGTAATCTCCAAACTTCCTCAAATGTAAATGATTAAACACCTAAAGTGAAGGTATATTTGACCAACGGATTTCAATTATACTGACATGCACATTGTCACGAATTTGTCAAAGAAAAATAAAATACATGTATATACAAACAATTTCGAGTTTGAGTAGTTAATTCGTCTACGTATTAATGCAAAAACATAAAAAAATGAAAAAGACACTATTAATCCTTACCGTTTCTGCTGGCCTAATGTTCGCCTCTTGTGGAAACCCAAAAACTGTTGACACTGAATCTGCTGGTGAAGCAGCTGAAATGACTTCTGAAAGCGTAAACTATTCAATTAATGTTGATGAGTCTAACGTACAATGGGGGGCAGCTAAAGTTCTTCAAGGATCTCACACCGGAACAATCAACATTTCTGAAGGTTCTATTGCCACTAAAGACGGAGCCATCGAATCTGGAAGCTTTACGCTTGATATGACAAGCTTTGTTGAGACCAACATCGCTGATTCTGAACCAGAAATGGTTGCGAAACTTAACGGTCACCTGAAAAGTGCAGATTTCTTTAACGTAGATACCTTCCCAACAGCAAAATTCGAAATCACTGAAGGTGGTGCCGATATGCTTAAAGGAAACTTAACAATCAAAGGAATTACCAAGCAAATTGAGATTCCTGTTTCTACTGAAATGACTGATGCTGGAATTACTGCAACAAGCTCTTTTACCATCAACCGAAACGATTGGGGTGTTACATGGGGTAACAACTCTACAAACAAAATGGAGTTCTTAAAAGACAACTTTATTAAAGACGAAATCGAGTTTACAATAAACCTGGTTGCGACTAAATAATATTTTCGAATCTTTAGGTACTTTTTGAAAATACGAAAGGGCTGAGCAATCAGCCCTTTTTTTTATGCCAAAAATGTTGCGCTCCGATGGGGCGATAGATATTATGTCCCGATGGGACATAGGTGTTTTGTCCCAATGGGGCAATTGATGTTTCGTCCCGATGGGGCGATAGATATTATGTCCCGATGGGACATAGATGTTTCTTCCCGATTGGACATAGATGTTACGCCCCTATGGGGCTATAGATATTATGTCCCAATGGGACATAGATGTTTCGTCCCGATGGGACGAAGATGTTCCGTTCTACGATTTAATTCCTTCTAAATCGAGTATGAAGGTATACTCCTGAGCCACTTCTTTGATGCGTTCAAACCGACCGCTCGCTCCACCATGACCAAAGGACATTTCGGTTTGGAGCAATAAAACATTGTTGCCCGTTTTTACGTCACGCAATTTAGCCACCCATTTTGCGGGCTCCCAGTATTGGACCTGGCTGTCGTGCAACCCCGTAGTAACCAACATGTTGGGGTAGTTCTTAGCCTCTACATTGTCGTAAGGAGAATACGATTTGATGTACCAGTAATATTCTTCCTCCTTGGGGTTTCCCCATTCATCAAATTCTCCCGTTGTTAATGGAATGGATTCGTCTAACATGGTAGTAACCACATCAACAAAGGGTACAGCAGCCACAATACCATTCCACATTTCTGGTTCCAGGTTAATAATGGCTCCCATCAATAGTCCACCTGCACTTCCACCCATTGCATATAAATGTTCTGACGATGTGTAGTTACTAGAGATCAAATGTTTGCCGCAATCAATAAAGTCAAAAAATGTGTTCTTCTTCTTAAGCAACTTACCATTTTCATACCATTGCCGTCCCATTTCTTCCCCGCCTCGAATGTGGGCAATGGCATAGGCAAAACCTCTGTCCAACAAACTCAATCGTACGGAGCTAAAGTATGGATCAATTGAATGACCATAGCTTCCATAAGCATACAGTAACACCGGGGCATTACCATCCTTTTTAAAGCCCTTTTTATAGACAATAGACACAGGAACCTCTACCCCATCACGAGCTACTACAGAAATGCGTTCTGACTGATATTCCTCTTTGTTATACCCACCTACTACTTCTTGTTGTTTCAATAAATCTCTTTCCTTCGAATCCATGTTATAATCGTAGGTGGAAGAAGGTGTAATTAAAGACGTATAACCGAAGCGTAGAATATTTGTATCGAACTCTGGATTGGTACCTGTTCCACAGGTATACGTCTCTTCGTCCATAGCGATATAATGCTCTACACGCGTACTCATTTGCGTAACACGAATATGCGTTAGCCCCTTCGTTCTTTCCTCCAACACCATGTAGTCGTCAAACAACTCTATGCCCTCAAGCAAGGTATCTTTTCGATGTGCAACCACTTCGGTCCAGTTGTCCTTGGTAGTTTTTTCTAAGTCACACTTCATCAATCGAAAATTGGTTGCTTCCCAATTCGTCAAAACAAACCACTGATCTTTATAATGTGCAATGCCGTATTCCAATTTTCGCTCTCGTGTTTGAAATACCTTAAACTCATCAAAAGGGCTATCGGCTTTAACAAAGCGATACTCCGTTGTTAATGTGCTTCCTGAAGATATGATTATGTATTCACGGGATTTAGTCCTGGAAACTGAGGTATAAAATGTCTCGTCAGTTTCATGATACACCAATTCGGACAACTCAGATTCCACCGAGTATCTGTGAATCTTATCCGAGCGTAAGGTTTGTTCATCTTTGGTAGAATAAAACAAGGTTTTATTGTCCATTGCCCATGTTGTTCCACCAGTGGTATTCTCAATAATCTGTTCTCTAATTTCTCCGGTGTCCAGATCTTTAAAATAGATGGTATAAATGCGTCTACTTACCTTATCTACGCCAAAGGCAAGAACTTTATTATCTGGGCTAATGCTCAAGCCCCCAATTTGATAGTACGCATGACCTTCAGCCATTTCATTCACGTTTAGAAGAATAATTTCGTCACTTTCCAAACGCTCCTTTTTTCGACAATATATGGGATACTCCTGACCTTCATTAAAACGGGTATAATACCAATACCCATTCAAAAAGTAGGGTACGGATTCATCTTGTTGTTTTATACGACCTATCATTTCCTGATAGAGGTCGTTTTGAAAGGGTTCTGTATCCGCCATGACCTCTTTCGTATATGCGTTTTCAGATTCCAGATAGGTTATGACGTCTTTGTCCTCACGGTCATTTAACCAATAATATGAATCGGATCGAGTGTCGCCATGAACCTCCATACGATGTGGTTTTTGCGTACAAATGGGTGCTGATGATGCATTCTTTTGCATGGATTTCTTTTTGGTGCAATATTAGCCAAACTCAAGGTTAATCATCCCGTTAAAATCGTGCATCTTTGTAGTATGGCTAACCTTTTATGTATCGAGACTTCCGGAGAAATTTGTTCGGTATCGCTTTTTTCGGACGCGGGTTGTTTAGATTTCCAACAGGAAAGTGAATCCTTTCAGCATGCAGCCGTGTTAACCGTGCTAATCGATGGCCTATTAAAATCCAACAATCTCTCTCCCTCTGACCTCGATGCCATTGCCGTTAGCGCAGGACCTGGCTCATATACCGGTCTTCGCATAGGCACTTCGGTGGCCAAAGGCATGTGTTACGCCCTTGATATTCCATTGTTGGCCATCAGTTCGCTTAAAATAATTGCCAACGGACTGAGAAACACCCACCGTATTGGAAGTGAAAACATCATTTGCCCTTTAATTGACGCTAGGCGAATGGAAGTATATACCGCAACGTATGATGGTGAACTTAATGAATTGGCCTCCCCAAAACCCTTGATTCTTGACCAATCTTCATTTGCAAGCGATCTCGAAAAAGGCCTGGTGCACTTTGTAGGGAGTGGTTCAGAAAAGTCAAAAACGATGCTTATTCATGAAAACGCTCGTTTTTTTAATGATCACATGTTGTCTGCTAAATATATAGGTGACCTCGCTTTTCTCGAATGGGAGAAAAATCGTTTTGTGGATGTTGCCTACTTCGAGCCCTTTTATTTGAAGGAGTTCTATACGACTCAAACAACCAAAAAATAACCATTCGCCGTCTGGACTATTTTAACCCTTGTGTCAAAATCCGAACAGTCTGAACACATTGGGCAATCCATCTGGATAAACAGCGTTTATGGAATAATTCGATTCGCACAACTTTTCCAAAATCCATATCTTTACACCGTGCACAACAGACACGTTTTCAGCCAATTAAAAGTCCTTCTCGTCAGGAGAGTTTATTCTACCTTCTCGGTTAGAGCTCTTTTCTATTGGGTTTTGATGACTTTTTCCTTTTCGGTGTATGCACAACATCCTTTAGAACTTTCTATTTCTGGCACAGACCTGGAATCTGTAACGTTCATTAATGCACAAGACGTTTCTCAAAAAATAACGGATCAGGTAGAATTAAAGAATACGTTTCGCGAGATTGTGTCAGTTGCTCAGCGGCAAGGTTATTTAACCGCGTCTATAGACTCTATCACGTTTGATTCCACTCAGGTTAATGCGCAATTTTATCTCGGCAAGTTGTACCGTTGGGTTCAGCTTCGTTTCGACCCAGACCTTCAGGATTGGCTAAGCGAGGTTGGCATTCATCCAGAGTCTTTTGCAAACAACCAACTTAATCCTAGTCAGTTCGAACGCATGACGTCAAGTGTGTTGGAGTTTGCTGAGAACAATGGATATCCATTTGCCAATATGCGTCTTGACAGTGTTGAACTTCTTGATTCAAACCGGTTATCAGCCAATCTCACCCTGGATAAAAACAGGTATTTTAGATTTGATACCATATCGATTGAAGGCGATGTCCGCATTTCAAAGAATTTCCTGTACCAATACCTCGGTTTTAAACCTGGGGAACCTTACAACGAAAAATTGGTTCGGAAAATTGATGAAAAGCTATCAAAACTACCCTATGCCACACGGGCTGCTAAATCCAAAATATTTTTTGTTGCCAACTCCGTTCGGGTATTTGTCAAACTCAAACACCGGAAAACAGATCAGGTTGATGGTATAATTGGATTTGCACCTAATTCTAGCTCAGACAACACTCTGCTTATTACGGGAGAGGTCAATATTGACTTAAAGAATTTACTCCGTAGAGGTATTGGCTATTCACTGCATTGGAAAAGCTTCGCAAAAGAATCTCAACAGCTAAAAATGGCGACACAACTCCCTTTTTTATTTAAGAGCCCATTGGGAGTGGATGCCAATTTTGATTACGTCAAGTTCGACACTCAATTTTTCAATCTTCGGACCTCCCTTGGTGTAAAATATCTATTTGAAGGAACAGATTATCTTAAGATTTATGTACAGAACAATCAATCTGTTTTGCTTTTTGTCGACACATCTCAAATTCGTCAAACGCGTTCTATTCCCTCGTCCAATCCTGTATCTTCAACCAGTTACGGTCTTAAACTTTTACGACAAACGCTTGATGTGCCCTATAACCCGCGAAAAGGTGCTCGCATCATACTTGACGCCAACATTGGAACTAGAAACCTGGTTAAAGACAACGTAATCGAACAGGTCAAATTTATCAATCAATTTAATCAAGAATACGACGTTTATGATTCCATTAAGCTCAAAACGGTTCAGGCTGAGCTGACCTACGACATCGCTTACTTCTTCCCTGTAGGTAAAAAAAGCACCCTGGTTCCATCCATTTCAGGTAAACAACTTTTTGCCGAAACCATTTTCACAAACGACTTGTATCGCTTCGGGGGCACGAAATCACTGAGAGGATTCAACGAAGAGTCCTTGCAGGCAAACAGTTTCACCATGCTTAGTCTCGAATATCGTTATATCCTGGGGGGGAATGCTTACTTCCAATTATTTGCAAACGGGGCATACATGGAGAATAAAAGTGATCAACAAACGGGTCTAAAAAGTGACTTTCCATATGGTTTTGGAGCCGGAGTTCACCTTGAAGTAAATACCGGTATTTTGAGTCTTGCTTATGCCTTAGGCACAGAACAAGGGAACCCAATCAAATTTAGTCTGGCCAAAATTCACTTTGGCATAATTAACTATTTGTAGCCGACTGAGGAGGCTTTTCGGTTTCTTGTCTGTATTGGCTATAAAGGGTGCTCAACCTCGCCAACATGTCTTTCTTATCTGATTTGAGTTTTACCTGAAGCTTCTTTCGCTGCCAACCTATGAGTATCCACCTGACATGATCACGCCACTTTACAGCGTACGCCGAATACGTATAAACAAACAATCCAAGACTCGGCCACAGCAATAAGAAAACCAATGCATTCATGTAACTATCTGTGAGTCGGTAAACCAACCCTGTTTGACCGAATCCAAAAATAGCAAATACCAAAGAGCCTAGAACCAGCACCACAGAACCCATAAAGTCGACGCGTTTAACCAGTTTGAGTGACAGCACTCTAGTAATCATAAACGGGAGGATGTGAAGTAAAAATCCTAGGACGAATACTGGGAGCCCTATGAGTAACATGATCGTTCGAAAGCCAATGGTTTTATTCAGCCTCTTGCCTCCATCTGGGTCAAAACTATTTTTCACTCCAAGCCAGGTAAGCGAGCGAGAATACCGTTTTAGATCGATTTTAAAATTCTCAAAATCCTTCGAACCTCTTGAATCATAATAGACCACCAAATCACTAACTGCCTGCCGCTGACCAAACCAATCACGTTGGCTCAGGTCCGTTTCATCACGATTGCCTTTATTGAGGTTTTCTATCTGTACCACAACATCAATCTGACTTTGATCTTCAAATGTGATTATTAACGAACGGAGTTGTGTTTCAATATCGCTGGTCAATTTCTCAATACCTTTCCAATTATCTTCTTCATATAACTGTTGGTACGGTTTCATCTTAATCGGCTCTCCTATATTGAGTGTTAATTTACCTCGAAACCTGTGGGGGTTTGAATAGTTGATTCCAATGGGTATAAGGTGTACATCCAAATTAAAATTATGTTTATGCTCTGCCCCTAAAGCAATTCTTGCCGTCCCTGTTTTAACCGGTGCGAGCAGATATTTGGTCTGACAAACCCCTTCAGGAAAAATCATCAAACACCCGTTTTCTTCCATTAAATTATGGCAGTAGCGGAAGATATCTTCATTTTGATGGGTCTTTTCCGGATTGTACTCTTTTCGGAAGATCGGTATCATTTTTAACCGTTTGAACAGCTTAATGGCCAGTGGTTTGTTAAAGGATTCACCGCGTACAAGGAAATAACTCGTCCGTTTAAGTTGAGTGGCCAATGCAATTGGATCCATAAACGCACTGCGATGATTTGGCAACAAAATGACGGGTTTATCCAACGGAATATTTTCCTCATTTAGGATCTTAACCCGAACAAAATACTTCCGAGTTGCATAAGATAAGATGAATTTTAGGATGCGGTACAACATTTTTTTTCACGGCCAATCGAACGGTTATTCGACGGAAGTATTTCTCCCAAAAATACGCTTTAGTCCACTTAAACCAAGGCCTTGTCATAAAATCGTCAAGCAACAAACACTAACGATACTTGAACGATATCTCGTACGGAAACGGCATTTTATTGCCAAAAACTTGGATATGTCGAAAACTATGCACTACATTTGCAGTGTTCGAAGTAAATAGCGCGAAAACTATTTGTTAGAACGTACTACTTATTATTACTATTTTTATGAAAAGAAAATTATTTGCACTTGCAACTCTAGGAGTTGT
>CAYZWM010000142.1:0-11018 GCA_964482155.1 uncultured Chitinophagaceae bacterium
AACCTGCGAAGTAACGCCGATTAATAACAATTCTATTCCTCCAAATAAAATGGTAAGGGCCACCGTTCAACACGACGAATATGTTCGAGTAGAATGGCTACCTACACCGTTTTCGAAAATGCCTATCGACCACTATATTTTGGAAAAGTCGTTAGACGGTTTGGATTACCAGGTAATAAACGATGCGTTGGCTTCTGATGTAATGGATGCGGACGACCGATTGGTGGAGGTAGATGATCGATCTTATTATTATCGTGTACGAGCGGTTGATGTGTGTGATGATGAAAGCCCGTACAGTAATTTGGCAAAAACCATTCTATTGAAGGCGGATACGGGTAAATTTCAAAGACCCGTGCTTCATTGGAGTACCTATGAGGGGTGGGATGTGGATGTAGACAAGTACGAAATTCAACGAAAAGAAGAAGACGGAAGTTTCTTCTCCCTTGGTTATACCAGTTCGGGTGAAGACACAACGTTTTATGATAAGTATACCGCATTAAACGAACGGCCTCATTTCTGCTATCGGGTGGTCGGTTATAAGACCATGGAAGATAACGAAGATCAGGTGGTAAGCATATCGAATGAAGACTGTATTGAGGTCCACAGTTGGATATATGTGCCCAATGCATTCTCACCCAATGGAGATGGCCTAAACGACGACTTCCGTACGCCTGGGTGGTACATTAGGGATTACAAGATCAGCATTTATACCCGATGGGGTGAAAAGGTGTTTGAAAGCGAATCCTTATATCGCAGTTGGAGTGGTAAATACAAAGGAGAAATTGTAGAAAACGAAGCGTATTTATACATTATCGAGACCATTGGAATCGATAATATCAAACGAAATTACAAGGGGACTGTCACCGTTTTACGATAGGCTTGATTCGAGTTGTAAACACTTTGTTGACTGTCACCTGTTAGTCTTATTCTTATTTCAATAAATTTGCCGCAATATGCGTGCTTTTATGCACGTTGGATATCAAAATCGAATGCACACTATGTTTGCGAAAAAAATAGGAATTGGAACCTTATTGGTTCTCTGTATAAGTTCGGCCTTTGCCCAAATTGGTTTAAAACCACTTCAGAGCAATCCATCCATTCAAACGTATTTGAATGAACATCCTGGATATGTTTGGAATTCGCCAACAAAGCTTGGTAAGTGGGGCAGTCCCGATACATTAAACCTTCCATTTTTCGAAGATTTTACATCAACACTGATCTATCCAGATTCAAGCAAATGGCAAGATAATTTGGTCTTCGTAAACCGCGATTTTGCCATTAACCCGCCAAGTTTTGGGGTGGCAACATTTGATTTTTTGGATGAAAACGGAAAGCCTTATTCCTCTATAGAAAAAGAATTTATTGATAATGGAGATACATTAACCTCTCAGTTTATTAACCTCGGTGATTCGTCTGGAGTTCCATTTGTAGCCGCGGATTCAATATTTCTGAGTTTTTTCTATCAGCCAAAAGGTCGCGGGGATTTTATTACGGAAAATGATTCATTAAAACTGTTGTTTTTAGATGAATCCGGTCAATGGAATAAAGTATGGGGAGTAAAAGGCGGTTTGGACTATAATTTTAAACAGGTTCTCGTTCCCATAACAGATAGTCGATATTTACACACAGGATTCCAATTTCGATTTATGAACATTACTCATCGCTGGGGGAATAATAACCACTGGCATGTTGATTATATCTACCTAAACAAGGATAGAGGAATCAACGACATATACTACCCGGATTATGCCATTCAAAGTAAACCTACATCGTTGCTGAAGAATTTCAATTCCATGCCTTACGATCATTTTATGGCAGATGTCTCAGAGGCAGCAGACAGCATATATTTTAACGTATCGAATCTGAATGACAAAGTGATAAATGCAGAGGTGAGACACGTTGAAAGTCATTTGTCCAACATCCTGGTTACGACAATTTTTGATAATAATGCCGCCAACGTTCCCAGTCAGGGATTTGCAAAGAGAAAGATGAAGTCTTATGACTTTAAAGGATTAAGCGGGGAATATCCCCTCGTAATCAACCGGAATTATTTGCTTCGTGAATCGGGTATTATTAACCCGGTATTGTTTCAGGGAAACGACAACATTTCCGTTGACCAAACCTTTACCAGACACTATGCATACGACGATGGTACTGCAGAATCTGGTTTTGGTTTTAATGATCTTAAAAGCGATGAGGGGAAAATCGTAGTCGAGTTTGATCTGAAAAAAGCAGATACACTTCGCGCGGTTGATATTTTATTAACGTACAATACACAAGATGTATCCAGACGACGATTTGTGTTCCAAATTTGGAGAGACATTGATTTTAACGGTGGAACAGACGATCTTGCATTTGAGAAGACATTTATCGTTGAAGAAATTTACAACTCTACAGATAATCGAGGGTTTTATACCATAGGTTTGGATACTGCAATTCCACTCGCCAAAGGGAAATTCTATGTAGGTTGGAGTCAGGAACAGGAATACAACCTTACGCTGGGGTTTGACAAAAACAATGGAAACATATCGAATGCAGACCAAATGAATGAGCACATTTATTTTAATATCGGTGATGGATGGATTAAGAACGAGAACCGGGCTTTGGTCGGGGCTCCAATGATTAGACCTATTGTAGGTGATAAAGATCCATTTTTGGTCTCCGTAAATAGCCCCAGAACGGAACGATTTTTCAACATATATCCAAATCCTGCACGAACTGAAATCCACTTACCTGGAGATACCAAAACGGTTTCTATTGTTGATATGAATGGGAGAGAAATTGTTAAAAGGGAGAACATAACTAGTCTGAATATCAGCGATTTAGAGTCTGGTATTTATTCCGTGGTTATTCTAACAAAACAAAACGAGCGTTTAAGCGCTAAACTTGTAAAACTATAATACATAAAATGACTGGAGACATTACCGTAATCGAATTGAAGCAACGGCTTGATGCTGGGGAAAACCTAAACATTATTGATGTAAGAGAACCGTGGGAGTTTGAAGAAGCCAACATCAATGGACAGCTTATACCTCTAGGTGATTTGCAAGGGCGTATCGATGATTTGGAAGAGATACGAGAGCAAGAGATCATAGTGCATTGTAAGTCGGGTGCGAGAAGTGCCGCAGCCGCTGATTACATGACTAAACAAGGGTTTACCAATGTTCGTAATCTAACGGGAGGCATTTTAGCCTGGTTAGGACAAAGTGCCTAAATATGCGTTATAGAAGACGGATTCTGAGCATTGCAGTCTTACTTTTTGTAATTGTATCCTTTACTCAGTTTTGTACCACACCGGCTTCACAAACACAAGAAAACTATTTAAATCACAACGACAGTGCACAATATGTTGGCATGGCTGCCTGTGCACAATGTCATGTAGATAAAGTTCAAACCTTTGTCCATACCGGCATGGGGATGAGTTTTGATACCGTATCTAAAACTAAAAGTAGTGCCAATCTCACAGGCCATTTAAGTCTTTACGATAGTTTTTTAAACCTACATTACTTTCCACATTGGCGAGGAGAAGACCTCTATGTATTGGAATATCGTTTGGATCAAAACGATACGGTTTACAAACGGCTGGAGAAAATTTCATACATCATTGGCTCAGGGCAACACACCAATAGCCACTTAATTCGAAAAGGTGATTTCGTTGTTCAGGCTCCGTTTACGTGGTATGCTCAAAAAGGGCAATTGGACTTCCCACCTGGGTTTGAAAACGGTGGAAATTCAAGGTTTAAGCGAGTTGTTGATGAGGAATGTATGAGTTGCCACAACGGTTTGCCAACGATGAGAGTTGGAAGTACACGGGCATTTGCGTCAATCCCAAAAGGAATAGATTGTGAACGCTGTCATGGCCCCGGCAGCATTCACGTAGACAAAAGACGGTTGGGGTTAGAGCCTGATGGTGATATTGATTATTCCATTGTGAATCCATCAAAGTTATCATGGGCTAGGCAGATCGATGTCTGTCAACGTTGTCATTTACAAGGCAACAACGTCTTAAAAGAAGGCAAGACGTTTCACGATTTTAAACCGGGTATGATTCTGGCAGATGTATTTGAGATATACCTGCCCAAATATGAAGGCGGCGGAGGCCTGTTTAACATGGCTAACCACGCTGACCGTTTTCAAAATAGCCAGTGTTTCCTAAAATCTAATGGGCATGGCAAGGAGATGAAACTAACCTGTATAACCTGCCATAACCCTCATGTAAGTGTAAAGAATACGCACATCAGCCGCTTTAATAAGACCTGTAAATCGTGTCATAGCAACGGAGATGATTGTGGTGAACAAATGAACGTTCGAATGCTCAAATCGGATAATTGTATAACATGTCACATGCCTATATCTGGTACAGAGGATATTCCACATGTGACAGTGCATGACCATAAGATCGGTATTTATAAAGAGGGTCAAAAGAAATCGGATACACCGGTAGTAGGGCTTTACAGTGTAAACAATAGGAATCCAGAAAAGAAAACCCTAATTGAAGCGTATTTGTCGTATTACGAAAAATTTGACCCTTTACCCATTTATCAACAACGTGCACGAGAACTGTTGAATGAAGAAGAGCATCCCGAATTGAGGATTCATTTATTCTATCAGGAGCAAAATTGGGTTAAAATCGTCGAATACATCGAAAAGCAAAAAATTAGTAATCCTTCGGATATTACATGTTATCGTATCGGCAAGGCGTATGGATATACTGGTCAGGTTGCCAAGGCGGTAGAATGGTTAAAACTGGCTGTTTTGAAAGATGAGTTCTATTTTGAATACAAAAGTGATTTAGCGTCTAACTTGATTAAAATGAATCGTTTAGAAGAAGCCAAAGAAGTTTTGTTGTCATGCTTAAACCAGTTTGAAGAGTATAATCCTGCATTGAATAATTTAGGATACCTATACATTCAACAAGGGCAATTTTCTGATGCAAAGGACTATCTTGAAAAATCATTGAGGTTTGATCCTGATAACCTAAAGGCCAAAGAAAATATGGTGTTGCTTTATTATCGAATGAATAATGCCAAAATGGAGGTTTATTGGCTTCGGGAGGTGATAAACCAACATAAAAACCATAAATCAGCAAAAAAACGGCTTTCTCAACTGAATGAAGTGCTTTAAAAAAAGGAAGTAATGTATCTTTGCCAAAAATAGGTTGACATGGCTATTATCATCACAGATGAATGTATAAATTGTGGGGCTTGCGAACCGGAATGCCCTAATAATGCAATATATGAGGCGGGAGCAGAATGGACCATTGCTGAAGGCACAGGAGTGACCGGAAACTATACCCTTGAAGGTAATGTGGAAACTAGTCCAGATAAGTCTCACCAACCCATTTCTGACGAAGTATACTTTATCGTTCCTGATAAGTGTACCGAGTGTCAAGGATTTCATGAAGAACCTCAATGTGCAGCTGTTTGTCCGGTCGACTGTTGTGTTCCTGATCCGGATCGGGAAGAAACGGAAAAAGAACTCCTCGACAGAAAAGAACGTCTTCATTTATAATGTCTGGTAAGGGACAATGTGCGTTGGCCTGTGTTCCTGTTCGAGCTGAAGCCAGGAGTCAGGCAGAATTGGTTACCCAACTTCTTTACGGAGAATCATATTCGGTGTTAGAATCGATTGAAGACTGGATTCGGATTAAAATTGATTTTGATAATTATGAAGGTTGGATAACCTCAAATCAACATGTCGAAGTCCGATTTGTGCCTCAAGACATACAACGATATGCCACGTACATCACAAACAATGGGATTGTATTACCACTTGGTAGTGAATTGCCGAATGGAGTGGGTAAAAAGGCCTTGTCCTTAATGGATTTGGCAAATACGTTTTTGGGAAGCCCCTATTTATGGGGAGGAAAAACATTTATGGGTATCGATTGCTCTGGATTTATGCAAGTCATTCACAAAGCCACTGGTATACATCTTCCTCGTGATGCCTCCCAACAGATTAAACACGGTACGGAAGTAAAATATGGAGAGCACAAAGCAGAGGATCTGGCATTTTTTGGATCGCCATCAGGAAAAATTAACCACGTTGGGTTAATTGTTAGTGCCACGCAGATTATTCATGCGTCAGGCAGTGTGCAAATTGACCGGTTTACAAAGCAAGGAGTGGAGGCGTATGAAGGGCGTAAACAGACCCATACTTTACACTCTATAAAGCGCCTAATATAAAACTTGCATAGTACACCTGTTTTATCCATATTGCATCCCATAATCATTAACATTTAATAGATGAAACGACTTTTGGGGCTGGTGTTTTTTGCACTAAATTCTATCGTGCTTATTGCACAAAACAATTCAAATTTAGCAGAAGGAGATAAGAAGCCTGGTTTAGACGAACGAATCAATGATTGGTTCGCCCCGATTGCAACTAAATGGGAATCGATTGTATTATATCCCATTAAATTTACTGAAACTACATCAATCCCTATTGTGGTAATTTTACTGGTTTTAGGAGCTTTATTTTTTACAGTTTACTTCTCGTTTATCAATATCAGGAAGTTTCCTTTAGCTATTAATGTGGTTAGAGGCAAATACGACCATGTAGATGAACATGGTGTCGAGAAAACGGATATCAATGTGGTTGAAGGAGACCTTGTAGACACCATTAAGGATGAAAGTAAAGACGGTGAAGTAAGTCATTTTCAAGCTCTGGCAACAGCCGTATCCGGGACGGTAGGACTGGGTAACATTGCGGGTGTCGCTGTGGCAATTGCCCTCGGTGGTCCAGGTGCTACATTTTGGATGGTTGTTTGTGGCCTTATCGGCATGTCAACCAAATTTGTAGAATGTACACTGGGTGTTAAATATCGGGATATTGGTCCTGACGGTACGGTCTATGGTGGACCAATGTACTATTTGCGAAAAGGAATTGGAGGTACGTTTGGTAAAGTCCTGGGAGGCTTATTCGCCATTTTATGCGTTGGTGCATCATTTGGTGGAGGGAACGCATTTCAGAGCAATCAGGCCGCTGTACAAATTTCATCTTTGTTTGATCTTCATGGAGGCGCTAACGGAATAATTATTGGTAGTGTAATGGCTATTTTGGTCGGCATAGTGATCATTGGTGGAATCAAAAGGATCGCCAATATTACGGAGAAGATCGTCCCATTTATGGCCATTATTTATGTTCTGGCTTCCCTGGTAATCATATTTGCGAATTATACTCATGTTGGTACCGCCTTTGCTCTCATTTTTAATGGAGCGTTTACCCCTATGGCAGGTATCGGTGGTATGGTAGGTGTCATAATCATTGGATTCCAACGAGCCGCGTTCAGTAATGAAGCAGGGGCAGGTTCTGCAGCTATTGCACACTCTGCTGTAAAAACTAAATATCCGGCCAGTGAAGGTATCGTTGCTTTGCTAGAGCCATTTATAGACACCGTGGTCATTTGTACCATGACGGCCTTAGTGATCATATTCTTTAACATGGATGGTGGTCAGTTTGCCTATGGTGGAGATGGTGCTGGAAATGTTATTATGAATGCAACTGGTGAGTCTGTTGGTGGGGTTAATTTAACGACCATGGCGTTCGATGCAGTAATTCCGCATTTCTCAATCGTATTAACCATAGCCATTATCCTTTTTGCATTTTCGACTATGATCTCCTGGTCGTACTATGGATTGCAGTCATGGAAATACCTGTTTGGAAGAGGAAAAACAGCTGACATGGTTTATAAAGTGTTGTTTTTGATCTTTATTGTAATCGGGGCAGCCGCGACATTAGATGCGGTTATTAAGTTCTCAGATGCGATGATTCTCGCACTTGTTTTCCCTAACATGATTGGTCTACTTTTGCTCTTTCCAAAGGTTCGGGAAGAGTTAAAGAAATATCTCAACGCTATTAAGAAGAAATAATGGGAGAAGCGTCGCAAACATTTAAGATTTTATTAATTGCCTCAGAAATACTGATACCTGTTATTGTATTGATTGGGGCGTATTTTATCTTTAAGCCAATGATCAAAAAGAATAAGGAATTGCTGGACGAGAAGAATAAGAAATCCACATTGGATAAAAACGAAGATTAACTCCTAATTTTATCCAATCTCTTCATTTGGATGCATTTTTTTGGAACCGGATATTAATTGGACGCGTCTTTCTGTTTTTCGTCTAGATTTTCTTCCATTTGTGTGGTATCGGTCATTTGAGCGTTATCCAATACCATCTTTAAATCACCCATTAATATGGACGCTGGTTTGTATCCAATCATTCTCAGTTGAACAACTTCGCTCTGTGGGTCAATAACCAACATAGTGGGGTAGGAGTTGACTCCAAATCGTTTCCTTAAATGGGTGCCTGAGGGTTGATCAACATCAATTTTAAGGGAGATGAACTCGGTTTTTAGGTAGTCACCCAAAGCAGTGTCTTTGAAGGTAGTTTTTTCCATTTCAATACAGGGTTTGCACCAACCAGCCCAAAAGTCCAGAAAGACAAATTTACCGTCATTGGCCGCCTGAGTTAGCGCATCTGTGTATGGAATTTCGACAAAATCAACTTGAGCATTACTGTTGAATGATAACGTAAGTAGGGCCAGGATTAAACTGCTTTTTATTATTTTCATGTTCGTTCAAAAATAGGCCGTATTTCACAAGGAAATGATCACTAACCTTTATGGTCTGTCTAGTAATGCATATAGAAGGGGAAGAAGTTCTCAAAAAGCACACATTTCGGTACTTTTAGTGATATTACCCCAGAGCATAAAAGCAGTTACTGGTAGCCAGAATCAGGCTAAGCGCCTCCTGTATTGTGGTGGGTTATTCAGAAACAGTTTCAGAAACGGTTTCTGAAGTCTCTGGTTCGGAAGTCTCTGGTTCGGAAGTCTCTTCTTTCGTGTTGAACAGGTTTCGCTTGAATATCAAGATAGAGAATAGGCCAATACTTATGGCGGCATCAGCGATATTAAAGATGGCGCTAAAGAACGTAAATGACTGTCCACTTTTAACTGGGAACCACTCTGGATACGTGCCTTTAATCAAAGGGAAGTAGAACATATCTACCACGCGACCATAAAGCAGCTTGGCATATCCTTCTTCATCTCCACTTAAGTGTGCAACGCCAAAGATACTATCGGTAAACAAACGTCCATAAAAGACACTGTCAATGATGTTGCCAAGAGCGCCAGCAAGAATGAGGGATATAAGAATAATCGTGCCCGTGTCTATGTTGCGTTTAATTTGGTAAATGATGTAGTAAATAATCCCCGAAACAGCAACCAGCCTAAAGAAAGTAAGGAAAAGTTTACCCCAGGTGCCGGGAAGCTTTAGCCCAAAAGCCATTCCGTCGTTTTCAGTAAAATGCAGCTTAAACCAACTACCGATCATGGGAATTTCTTGCCCAAGAGTCATATGGGTCTTCACCCAAAACTTAAGTAATTGATCTGCACCAAGAACCACCAGTACAACGATGAGCACAAGAATTAGCTTCTTCGTAATGCTGGATTTGGTTAATTCCTCCAATTATTTGTATTGGTTCACTTTAGCTTCCATACTTTGTGTGGTATGGGGAACTGCTTTAAGTCGTTCTTTGGATATAAGTTTACCAGTAACCCGACAGATGCCATAGGTTCGGTTTTCAATTCGAACAATGGCCGCCTGAAGATTTTGAATAAACTTTTTTAAGCGAGCAGCCATTTGTGAGATACTCTCCTTTTGCAAGGTCGATGACCCATCTTCCATCGTTTTATATACACTTCCAGTATCGTCAGTGCCGTTTTCGTTGGATGATTGGAGTGACTTTAAAAGAATGGTTAATTCTTCATCTGACTGATCTATTTTCTTGTTTATTATTGCTCTGAATTCAGATAATTCATCGTCAGAGTATCTTGTCTTTTCAACCTCTTTCATATCTACCGTATTAAGACTTATTTAAGTTTATTTTGAGCGCTTTTTGATTCACATCAATCACATCTTCGGAGGTTAGATTCTCGTCTATATGAATGCTGCTTGCCAGTATTTCGCCGCGAATGTAGTCATTAAACGTCTCAATAGCAAGCTTTATTTTAGGGTCATATGACAGCGTAACGTCAATAAAATCAGTTACTTGGAACTCTTTAGTCTTCCTCAAATTTTGAATTTTATTGACTAACTCTCGAGCCAGTCCTTCCAGCTCCAACTCCTCGGTAAGAGTTAAATCCAGAGCAACGGTAATACCGTTTTCAGAAACTACTTGCCAACCCGGCATATCGGTCGATGAAATAACTACTTCGGAATCAAGCACTTCAAACGTTACACCATTTGATAAAGACAACGTAAACGTGCCATTGGCTTGAAGTTGACCTATCTCATCCTGGGTTAAATTCCGACACGCTTCTGCGATAAATTTCATGTTAGACCCCGCTTTAGGTCCCAGTAATTTGAAATTGGGTTTCGCTTCCTGTACGATCTGAATCGAACTGTCTTTCGTAAGGTATTCGATCTCCTTAATGTTTACTTCCCGTTTAATCACATCTTCCACAGCAGTGATGTACTCTTGCTGCTGGGTATTCGATATTGGAATAAGAAGTTTTTGCAAGGGTTGCCGTACCTTAATCATTTCCTTTTTGCGAATGGCTAAAACCAACGAAGTGATTCCCTGTGCCAACTCCATTTTTCGCTCAAGTTCGATGTTGATGCGATCGGTGTTCGCCTTGGGGAAATCAGTCAAATGAACCGAACTACCTGCTACATTGCCCGTTAAATCCTGATAAAGTCGATCGGAATAGAACGGTGCAAACGACGACGTTAATACCGATAGGGTATGGAGACATTCGTATAAAACATGATAAGCGACGTTCTTGTCCGTAGGGTCATCATTTTTCCAAAAACGACGTCTACACAATCGAATATACCAATTACTCAAATGTTCAATAGTAAATTCCTGAATGGCTCGTGTAGCCTTGGTAGGCTCATAATCATTCATCGCCTCTTCAACCGAGTTTATCAAGCTGTTTAACTTGGAGGTAATCCAATGATCAATTTCCTGGTAATCTGATGTTTGAACTGAATCCGACTTGTATTCATAGCCATC
>CAYZWM010000143.1:0-5099 GCA_964482155.1 uncultured Chitinophagaceae bacterium
CCTAAGTTGGTTTTGGCTTTCAATTAATTGAAGTGCATTCGGATGAATCTTGATTTTTTTTGCGGGAGAATCCCAAAGAATGATGCTTTGGTTAAGGATGTTTTTATAAAATAGGTTGTAAATCCCTTCTACGAGGTTAAACCCTACTGTATCGTTTTGTTGGGTTTTGTTCAACTGGACAATAGCCGGTGTATAGTCGTAACCAGCAGAATATGTATTTAGCGCATTGCCCACTAAGATTACCAGAAGTAGTATATAGGTCTTCAAATTATATATGGTTTTGTTAAACTCACTCCTTAATGTCTATATATATTGTTTAGTAAATCAAACGAGGTACAAAAATCTAAAATTTTTAGACAAACGCATTTTCTCCGGTAATTTCCATACCCAATATGAGCAAATGAATGTCGTGGGTACCTTCATACGTAATAACGGATTCCAGATTGGCCATGTGCCGCATGATGGGATAGTCGCCTGAAATTCCCATCGCGCCAAGCACTTGTCGTGATTCACGGGCAATGTTAATGGCAATCTCGACATTGTTCCTTTTTGCCATACTGATCTGAGAAGGTGTTGCTTTGCCTTCGTTCATTAAGGTGCCCAGTCTCCAGGCCAGAAGCTGTGCCTTGGTTATTTCCGTCAACATTTCAGAAAGCTTTTTCTGTTGGAGTTGAAAACCACCTATGGGCTTGCCAAATTGAGTCCGTTCTTTGGCGTATTTAACCGCTGTGTAATAGCAGTCCATTGCGGCGCCGACAGCTCCCCAGCTAATTCCATAACGCGCTGAGTTGAGACATTTCAAGGGCCCTTTAAGTCCTTGTACATTGGGTAAAATATTGGATTTCGGAACACGTACATTGTCAAAAACCAATTCGCCTGTAGCCGATGCACGCAGACTCCATTTCTTATGTGTGGTTGGGGTTGTAAAACCATCCATACCACGTTCTACAATCAGTCCTTTTACAATTCCTTCCGGGTTTTTAGCCCAAACTACGGCCAGGTCACAGAATGGCGCGTTGCTAATCCACATCTTTGATCCATTGAGAATAACGTGGTCGCCATCGTCGGTATAATGAGTTTCCATTCCGCCTGGATCAGAACCGTGATTCGCTTCGGTTAAACCAAAACTACCCAGATACTCGCCTGAAGCCAGTTTTGGAAGATATTTTAGCTTTTGCTCTTCACTACCAAATTGGTTGATGGGGTGCATAACCAGCGATCCCTGAACACTTGCTGTAGATCGTATGCCGGAATCACCTCGTTCCAATTCCTGCATCGCCAGGCCATAAGAAATGTAATCCAATCCTCCACCTCCGTATTTCACGGGAATTTGAGGACCAAAACATCCAATTTCTCCAAGTTGAGGCACAATGTGTCTCGGGAAAATGGCCAGTTGACAGCACTCATCAATGATGGGAGAAATTTCTTTTTTAACCCATTGACGGACAGAATCACGAATTAATTTGTGCTCTTCAGTGAGTAAATCGTCAATCCCGTAAAAGTCAGGATGCTCAAATCCATCCTGGTTTTTATGTTGTTCTTTAAGTGCTTCAAAATCCAATTCCATGCCGTGTTTTTGAGTAGATTTGCAAAGATAGACTTTCACAAGGAGTCTGAACATAATGCCTGTATGAATTCTGTAGTAGGAAAACTTAGTGTCAACGATTTTAGACTTTGGGCTCACCACGGTTGGTATGAAGAGGAACGTCTCATTGGCGCAGAATACCGAATTGACGTTGAGATGAGCGTGAAAATCCCTACAGATGGTATAGAATTAGATGATATCATCGACTACCAGGGTGTGGTCAACACCATTCGGGAAACCATGAAGAATGAATATACCCTTATTGAACAAAGCGGCCTGGCTATTTTTCAAGCCTTAACCAGCCGGTATGGAAAAGCCAAGGACCTCAAAGTAACCGTGACCAAACTGGACCTTCCCATTAATAATTTGAAATCAACCTCTTTTTGCATTACCGCATAAACATATGAAGCGACTAATACCGTTCGGTTTGGCCTTATTTATTTTCGCATCCTGCTCAAAGAAGGAAGTGAAGCTACACGAACACGAATCTCCCAATTACCTGGAGCATGAAATACAGATGACCCAGAACCCGAAAACGGGTCAGGTCGAAAGCCATAAATTATGGGAGTTTTTGCTTTCGCAAAAGTCTTCAATGGGCAGAGTTGAGCAACACGGAAAAGCGCGGATATATCCAAATACATGGCGCCCGATAGACGACTTCTTTGCCAGTTTGGCTGTGCAACGTTTGGTGTATGATCCCAACGAAACGTCAACCATGTACTTCTGTACGGGTGAAGGATGGAATAATGCGGATGCCGCTCGTGGAGCCGGCGTATGGAAATCGATCGATGGAGGGGAATCCTGGTCGCACCTATCGTCAACCATGATGGATACGTTCTGGTATTGTCACGATATGGCCGTTCACCCAACGACTTCTGATGTATACGTGGCAACACGAACAGGTGGTTTGATGCGAAGCCAGGACGGGGGATCTACCTGGGATAATGTCCTGAGTTTTGGAACGGGTTCCGTTTTTAATACCACAACAGATATTGAAATAACCGCAGATGGTGAATTGGTGGTGTGTATTGGTAACTTCAATTCCGATGGAATTTACTTTTCTACCACTGGAAACGCGAACGACTGGGAAAAACGAATGAACGGTTTTCCAACCGATGTTCGGCGGATCGAACTGTCTACTGCTCCAAGTAATGCGAACGTAATGTACGCCGTACCAACCAGCAGTATTCGAGTTGACTCCAATCGTATTGTCGGGGTTTACCGAACTTCCGACAAAGGTCTAACCTGGGATACGCTTGCACTTCCGGGAGGGGATCGAGATATGTCTCGTTTTCAGGGGTGGTATGATTTAGTGATCAAGGTTTCGCCCACAGATGAAAATACCGTTTTGATTGGCGGGTTAAATGTATTCCGAACCACGGATGGGGGAGAATCGTGGCAGCAAATGTTTGAAGGTAGACGTAGGCGGACAAGTCCGTTACAATACGTGCATGTCGACCAACATGAAATGTTGTTTAAAAGTGCCGATACGGTCTTGCTTGGAAACGATGGTGGAATTTATAGATGCGATCAAATTCTAGCCGATACACCGTATTTCTACTCCATCAACAAGAACTACAATGTAACGCAGTTTTACAGCTGTGCTATAGATGCGCAAAAGGGAAGTCAATTCGTTATTGGTGGAACACAGGATAACGGCTCATTGGGGTCAGAAAATGATGGCATCAGTGAGTTTAGGGCACTGTCGCGGGCCGATGGGAGTTATTGCAACATTGACTATGAGGATGGTGATATATTTTACACCACAACCCAGTATAGACGTTTATATCGAACCGATCACGGCGATGTGGATACGATAACGAATCCGAACATCGTCAACAACAATACCTTGTTTATCAATCCCATTGAGATGGATCCCAACGATCCAAAACTGTTGTATCAATTAACCAACAGAGGTTTGTGGAGGTTAAACAATGCACGAACTGCAACGGTAGACGATTGGGAAAAAGCCTGTCGGACCTTTGGTTCGTTTTCAGCCATTGGTATTGGAACAAGCCATGCGAACGTGGTTTTTATTGGAAGAACCACAGGAGGGCCGATATATCGAATAGAAAACGCCCATACGTCGGATGAGACCTTTTTGCCGATCAATTGCGATCCAGCAGGATTTTTGCCCGATGCCTATTGTCGAAGTATTTATGTAAATCCATTGGATGCAAACCACGTGGTTGCTGCGTATTCCAACTATGGAATTGAAAGTGTTTGGGAGACGAAAAATGCGCTATCAGCAGCCCCTGTATGGGAAAGTCAGGAGGGCAATTTACCGGATATCCCTATTCGATGGGTGGTGTTACATCCAGAAAACCCAAGGGTATGTTATTTGGCAACTGAAGCGGGTGTGATGATGACCACACAGTTGGATGGTGCGAATACGGATTGGAATCTCATCAACGAAGGTTTTGCGAATCTGAAGGTAAACATGTTGCGGATTCGAGAGAGCGACCTGACCATGGTTGCTGCCTCACACGGCCGGGGCATGTTTGTAGGACTGATCGAAGACGACTTTACGGTTTTATGGAAAGAACGTGGGCCCTTAAACGTGGCCGGACGAACGCGTACCTTGATGTTCGATCCGAACGACCCTGGAGGAAAGAAACTATGGGCAGGAAGTGTTTCTGGCGGTCTTTGGGTAGCACAAAATTATGATTCTGTAAATACCTATATCGAAGATTTTGAGAACGAGTTTGCGGTTCGCATCGGACCAAATCCACTGGTTTTACAAGATTCCTTACGACTTTTCATCGACTCCGAATCCAATCGAGAGGTTCGAATTGAAATGTTTGACATCAACGGCCAGATCATTGCAGATGATGTAAAATCTATCCAGGCTGGGTCTACCATCATTGGTTTACGCAATGATTGTATTGGGCATGCCATGTATTTTGTTCGGGTTACTTCTGACGATTACAAACATGTATTTAAGGTGTTGGTGCTGTAAGCCAAGGGCTGTTGATGAAATCTACCAATCGTTAAATCGGATTTACTTCGAAATCTTCGTCAGGCATTCATACGTCTAATAATTGGTTTGTTTAGACCGGATTTAAGTATTCGTTAAGATTGTCTGTATCAAATCCGTTTTATTATTGTTACGAATACCCAATTATAAATCACCGAAGATTTTTATAAAGAGAAATTATCTTCATCTGGTGTACACGTTGATTGGGTGAACATGTAACGTTATGAAAAAAATAAGTACACTGCTTTTGTTAGCCACATTCTGTTTTCCAGCGTTCGGTCAACAACCTACCGATATGCCCGGATTGACTATTCCGCAACGAAGCCAACGGGGAGAAGTGGTTCAAACCATTGGTCTATCTACGGTTTCTATTGTCTACCACAGTCCAGCGGTCAGAGAGAGAACCATTTGGGGAGACCTCGTGCCGTACGACAAGGTGTGGAGATGTGGAGCGAATGAAAACACGACGATTGAGTTTAGTCATGACGCAAAAATTGAAGGCAAGTCGGTACCTGCAGGAAAATATGGATTGCATAT
>CAYZWM010000143.1:5110-10982 GCA_964482155.1 uncultured Chitinophagaceae bacterium
GTGATTATACTATCGTCAAACCATACTTCGTGGGGGAGTTTTTTTTATAAAGAAGCAGAAGATGTAGTTCGGGTAAGTGTTAAGCCAACGCAATCAGCACATACGGAGTGGTTGAATTACGGATTTATGAATCGAAAAACGGAACGTGCTGTGGCCTACCTGGAATGGAATAAACTACGGGTTACGTTTGATATTTCGTTTGACGTAAAAGAGGTTGTTTTCCAAAATATGAAAAACGAGTTGCGCTCATTAACTGCATTCTCTAAAACGGGCTACATACAAGGCGCCCAATACTGTCTAAAGAATAATTTTCACCAGGATCAGGCGTTGATATGGGTTAATCGATCGATCCGATTCAACCCAAGTTTTGCAGCCAGCAGCACCAAGGCGGTGTTGTTAATGCAAACCGGTAAAACGGACGAAGCCAAAGAAATTATGAAGGACCTAGCGGATTCAGGATCAGAAACCGAATTGAACACGTACGGATATCAACTCATGGGGTTTAAGGAGTTTGAAGAAGCCTTGACCATATTTAAAACATGCGTTGAGAAATACCCGAAAAGTTGGAATGCCCATGATAGTTTAGCGGAGGCCTACGCCTTGAGTGGAGATGAAGATAAATCTACGAAATACTATAAACTGGCCCTCAAAAAGAATCCACCGGAAGATCAGGCTGCACGAATCAACAAGCTGTTGAATTAGGAGGTTACAACTCGTACCACTCTACATTTTCGAGATTTTGCCGCCGACCTTTTTTCTTGGGCGCGTAGTTCTTTTCCAGGTAGTTCAGGATAATGACTTCGTTTTCGCCTAAATCCCACAGTTTTTCAGTGGCCTGCATCCAACGTATAATATCCGTCCAGCCTTCACGGCTTGCTCGGTTTTGGGTCACTAACGCCGTGGAGTGACAGACGCCGCATTGCGTTTTTACAACGCGGTATCCAACATCTATGATCAAGCCAGATTCAAGGTCCAACAGGCCCTCAGTGGTGAGTGTGGAGTCTTGAGTGTGGGTCGTGTCGTTAGATTGGTTATTTACCGTCCATTGCGGAGAAAACAGGATGATTGGAATCGATAGGATAGATAGCAACGCTACGAAACACAGTCGTTTTATCCATTTTACTTTGTGATGAAGGTTTTCCATCAATATCAGGGATTCCGTTTAACAGCTATTCGGTGACAGGCATTGTTTAAGTATCCTTTGGGATTCCATCCAGGTACCACCATGGGTTGCATTCTCTTATTTCGGTCGGTTGCCCGAGCCCAAACTTCATAATATCCGTCTTCCGGTAAGGTGATTTTCGTGCGCCAATGTTGCCACGCATATTTGTTCACGGCTTTGTCTAGCTCGCACGCCATCCAGGTTGATCCAAAGTCAATGGAAACATGCATTTCGCTGATTTCTGAATCTCCTGCCCAGGCATGTCCGCGTACTTCAAACGATCTATTTCCTTTTACCATGGCTCCGGTTTTCGGATAGGTAATGAGGGACTTAACCGGCATGGATTCAATAATCTTCATGTCTTCTTCGGCCACATGGGCACCTGGAGCAATCGATTGTTTAGGCACTCGGTAGGAGTAGCCGTTCATTTTTTTACCGTCGTGTACCTGGTTTCGGATCACAATTTTATGCAGCCATTTTCCAGAGGCCGATGCCGGGTATCCGCCGAAAACCAGTCGTAAAGGATGGCCGTTCATAACTGGGATGTCGTTACCGTTCATTTTCCAGGCTATGAGGGCTTCGTCTTCCAATGCTTTTGCAATAGGCACACCTCTCGATATGGCTTCATCGCTTCCATTGAGGTTGATGTCTTTGCCATAATAACCGATGTACACCGCATCTGCTTTTATTCCAACGTCCTGCAACACATCTTTCAACCGTACGCCTGTCCACCTTGGACAGCCCACGGCACCCACATCCCATTGATTGCCTTTGGCCGGTGGGTTAAACTCTTTACGTCCGTTGCCTCCACACTCCAACGTCAATTGATAGCTGTATTGGGTAAACTTGGTTTTTAGATCGTTGAGGCTGTACGTCTTTTTGGTTTTCGCCGATTCCCCTTCTATGGTCAATGTCCATGCATTGGCATCGATGGTGGTGGGAGGGATGCCGTTGTTTCGAACAAACAGTTTGTCGGCAGGCGTAATTTTATCGTCCAGTAAATGGGCAGGCGTTTCCAGGTTCCACGGTTTGGTATTGAGTACGATCAAGTCGTTGTGTTTACCCCGTACGGAATCCGTCGACATCGTATCGCCAAGCACAATCGGCGTGGTACCGTCGCGCATTTTATCGCCAAATACGATTTTGGAGCCTATTAAAACACCAAAGGCAGCCAATGCCGATCGGGTGATAAATCCGGTCCTATCGATTTTTTTGTTCTGAGATTCTTCTTCAGCCATGGGTCAACTACAAATATAAAAATATGTGGCAGGTAGCAGACCTCTTTATGACTGTTCAATCCAATGCTCGGTTATTTCGTGGTTATTCCACCCATGTTGGTGAATACACTATCAATCGGTTCCCAAAGCTCCAATTTGTTTCCCTCAGGGTCCATAATGTGTACGAATTTTCCGTAGCTATAGGTTTCGATGGTATCTACAATGGTTACTCCATTGTCTCGTAGGTTGGCGACTAAGGCTTCGATGTGCTGAACGCGATAGTTGATCATAAACTCTTTTTTTGATGGATCGAAATACGTGGTTTCTTCGTTAAACGCTCCCCAGATTAAATAATTAATTTCTTCGGGTCGGTTGGCGTTTCTAAATTCAAACGATGAACCGTGGTCGGTGATGGCCAATCCCAGGTTTTCGCCATACCATTCTTTGGTTTCTTTAGGACTTTTTGTACGAAAGAAGATGCCACCAATTCCAGTCACTCTCGGTGTGGTATCTACCACCATCGTATCTTTTTGATCGGTAACTTCTGTGTTTTCTGTTGCATCGGTCTCTGTATCAGTGGTCGATTCGCATCCGAATACGAATACGGAAAGGAGGAGTACAAATGCCGTAAATTTCAATTGGGTAGAATTCATAATAATCTTGTTTGTTGGTAGGGCAAAGCAATTTAAACAAACTCAAAAATCATTCATACTTTAGGATGAAATTGGTGGGAGGGGGGATTACTCATTCTTTGGTAGGAGGGGTAAAATTGTTTTCTTTACCAATAACCTCCCTGCCGGGCTCTTGGCCATTAAAGGTGAAGCATAAATAGACTGGGTGAGTTTAGAGGTTTTATCATCTCGTTAGAAACTGCTGAATTGGACAAATTGATCTGATCAAGTATTTAGACTGGTTTGCCTTAGCTGAATGGCACTCGGTTTTTTGCTTTTGGTATAGCGAACCTTAAGCAGTTCATGTTCATTTCCGACTAATAAATCTTCAGATTCTACTTGTAAATATTCGTTGGTAATTTTAAATTCACTCAATGGCAAATTTTGATCATACTCATGGGTCTTAGTTTTAACGAAGAACACTGACTCTCTCCCAGTATCATATTTGTACTGAGAAATCCTTTGAACCAAGGTTTTCTCACCAGTTCGGCCTATATGGAATATTTGGTGATCGTTTATTAATATCCAAACTAAACCTTTTAAATTTTTATTAGATACCCCCTCATAATTAACCTTCCAATAACCTTGAATAAATTCTGTGTTTTCTATTAGTTGTGATCTTGTACTTAACGATTGATGTGATTTTGTAAGCCCTTCAATTTGGGTAGTTAATTTGCTATTTTCGATTCGTAATTCGTCGTTCTTGTCTCCCATTTTACGCATTGTATCGACCCTGTCTCTATGAGCATCTATTTCTAATAACAATGTAGACTTCATCTTATCAAATTCAGTTTTTGGCACTACTGCAACCTTCGTTATTTTGTAATAAAAATGATCTATTTTTACACTAACCCATGCCCTATATAACTTTATCGATCCACTAATTACCTGCATTCCAAATGAGTAAAACAAAGCAACTCCTAATGGCCACCAAAACCAATATGCCCATGATGACTTTGCAAGGATGAAATCAAAAATGGACTTGTACCCAGAAGCGTTAATCTGAATTGGATCATACCATAACAAAGCAACCGTAATTTGCCAATTAACGATTAACCAAGAAACGATAAATGAGAAAATCAACGGACTAGTTAATCTCTCTTTAACACTCTCATATAAATCCGTGATATTTTCAGATAAAGACATTCAAGTAAAGGTATTATTTCTTGTACATATTAAATAGCAAAAACTCTTCAACTAGAATGAATGCTCAACTTGTAAACGTTGAAACAAGATTTACACTTTTATCTTTGAATTCCTATTTTTGATTTACCGCTTTTAACCCTTGAATTTGCAGACACATGATTTATCTATCACCTCGTTTGGAGTACTACCGGCAATGGGCTTATCTTTTAAAAGTTCCGTAATATTTTCAGTTTTGGGATTTTCTGTTCAATAAATCTATCTTGAAATTCTTCTAAATCTAAATTAACTATTCGAGCTAATTCCTTCTCGGAATAATCTAATTCAGTCAAATGAAGTTTAATCATTTGGTTTAGTAAGTATGGTTTTTCTTCTGGAAGTGGTATAGGTTCACTTTTCGCCATACCTCTCTTTGAAAAATTAATTTGAAAATTTCTATATTCTTGTTGGTCTAATAAACCTAGGTCCTTTGCTCTGCGAACTAATGAACGCATAGAAACTTTCCAATATCTTTTTAAATCACCAAGTTTGTTGAAATTCACACCTCTCAAAGAATTTTTAATTTCTTTTTCGGGCATTAAAAATTCTGATGCAAACTTATCAGCTTCTTGCTCAACATTTTCTGAATCTAAAGGTATATCAAAATGCATTATCATATGTCCTAATTCATGAGCAAGAGAATATCGTTGTCTGTCGTTTGGCATTCTTTCATTTAAATAAACAATGTGAGCACCTTTGTCACTAATTGTAGAAAGACCATCAGTTTTTTCATTAAATAAATCCGTTTTCACAATTAGCAGACCGTTTCTTTCAAGAATGTTAGTTAAATTAGTAATTGGACCATCAGGAATTTTTAATAAATATCTTACTTTTCGTGCAATTTCTTCAGGCACATCTTCTGTAGGGTCGAAAATCGGAATTTTAAAGTCTGGCAATTCAACTGAATCCATTAGTGAGTCAATATTATTTCTAAAAACTTTTATTGATGACTCCATTTTTGCCATTATTTTTTTAGAAACAGTAATTCTTTTTCTATAATAGTAATGACTAACTGGCGCACTCGGAGTTGATTGATAGAAAAATCGTTCAGGATACTTTAATTCAATAGCGAGTTCAGATAGTGTAATGTTATTAATTGTTTGTTCTCCTTTTTCTGCTTTTGATAGTTTTCCTTGTGATATTTTCAATCTCTTAGATAATTCCGATTGCGAGAGTCCTCGTGACTCTCTAGCAAGAATTAGCATTCTTGGGTTGATATCATTTAGCATATTATTGTGCTTTCTTTCTTTTGATTTTTACATATTCTTTAACTCCAATAGCAGGGATTTCCTCCATTGGAACAATTATTCTAGTTGCTGGAACCGTAGCTAAACTAGTTATATCATAAATGTAAGTGATATCTTTTGGAGTCGAATAATAACGCAACTCTACTTTTTTAATTTCGCTCCAAAAGTCATCGACTTCGTATGTTAAAAAAATTACATGTTTATTTAATTTTTGATATTTTATTTGATCATCTTGTTTTGTTCTTACATTCGATACAGGTGACTTCTTAAACATTAACACATATTTATTATCTAAAACACCTAAGCTTCTTCTGGTATTAGAAAAAGATTCGATAAATTTAAAGTTTGAACTCGAACAATTTTTCTTTATGGTATATGTAACTGCATTATTGA
>CAYZWM010000144.1:0-10934 GCA_964482155.1 uncultured Chitinophagaceae bacterium
ACCAGGGACCACCTGATTATGAGTCAGGTGCTCTAACCAACTGAGCTATAGGCCCTTGTCTGACAAAGCTTTATGCGAAGTCAGACCAAGTCTTTAGTTGTTCACCGTAGCGTTTGCGCAGGTGAACAAAGTCTTTCTCATCTTTTTGCCTGTTATGATTCAGGTATAAATCCAGACCAGTGCAGACGCTTCGGTCTGCATCCAGACCAGCGTAGCTGCGTCAGGACTATAGGCCCTTGTCTGACAAAGCTTTATGCGAAGTCAGACCAAGTCTTTAGGTGCTCACCTGAGCGTTAACCAAGGCGAACAATTTTATGGCGCAAAGATAATCCCGTTTACCGTTTGCCCTCAAAAATATTAGTGTCTTTCTAATTGGCTAAAGAAGAAACTTCCTTCTATTGCCGCATTTTCGTCACTATCGCTTCCATGTACCGCATTAGCGTCAATCGACTTCGCATATTTTGCTCGGATCGTACCTTCAGCAGCATCGGCAGGATTTGTTGCTCCAATCAATGTTCTAAAGTCAGCTATTGCGTTGTCTTTTTCCAAAATTACTGCTACGATTGGACCGCTTGTCATAAACTCAACCAGGTCGTTGTAAAATGGACGTTCTGCATGAACAGCGTAAAATGCTCCTGCAGTTTCCTTAGATAAGTGCGTGTATTTCATTGCCTTAATGGTAAATCCATCTGCAATAATGTCTGCCAAAATATTTCCAATGTGCCCGTTACCTACCGCATCCGGCTTGATCATTGTAAAAGTTCTGTTTGTTGCCATGATATTTTATTGTGCTTTTCTTAAAATCGGGTGCAAAAATAGGTTTAGTTACACATATTTTGCGAGTTTTGTCGAAGAATTCGAAATTAATATGTTGGAAGACACAACTGAAGGTATAATGCCTTTTATAAATAGTGGTTCAGGTAGTAAAATTGTTATTACCACACACCATAAACCGGATGCAGATGCGTTAGGTTCTTCTTTGGCTCTTTTCCATTATCTCCTCAAGCTGGGGAAGGATGTTAAGGTAATAGCGCCAACAGATTATCCAGTAAATCTGCATTGGATGCCTGGCAACGATGAAGTAATAATTTTTGAGGAACAGGAAGAAGAAGCGACACGTTTGGCTATTGAGGCAGACATCATTTTTTGCCTTGATTTTAATGCTCTGTCACGAATCAACCGTTTTGGAGAGGTCGTCAGGGAAAGTTCAGCAAAAAAAATCATGATTGACCACCATAGAGACCCAGAGGGTTTTGACGATTATCGATTTTGGACCATTCAAACGAGTTCGACGTGCGAACTGATCTTCGATTTTATCGAAAAAAATGAGGGAGAGGAATTGATCGACGAGGACATCGCATCATGTATTTATGCAGGCATTATAGCCGATACCGGATCGTTTCGATTTAGTTCCACCAGTAGCCATACCCATCGTATTGCCGCAAAGCTGATTGATCTTGGAGTAGATTCTGGTAAGGTGCACGCACTTTTGCACGACAATTTCTCGTTAAGTCGATATCGTTTGATGGGATATGTGTTGTACAAAAAATTACAGGTTATTCCGAAGTTGAAAACTGCTTTGATTCAATTAAACCATGACGAACTCATGCGTTTTAATATTCAAACCGGAGATACAGAAGGCTTTGTTAATTTTGGGCTAGGGATTAAAGACATTATCTTTTCCGTGTTGATTATAGAACGACCAGGCATTGTGAAAATGTCCTTTAGGTCTCAAGGAAGCTTCCCATGCAATGAGTTTGCAGGGAAACTTTTCAATGGGGGTGGCCATTTAAATGCAGCCGGTGGAGCATCAAAAGATACGTTGGAAAATACGGTAGAAAAGTTCAAAAAGGAACTGCCGCATTACAGAGAATTACTTTTTAAAAGCGAAAACTAATGAGAAAAACGGGAGTTGCAACAATTATTGGGTTAATTATGTTGTTGGGTTGTGGACCAAATCAGGTTTATGAACGTACAAAAACCGGATTGGAATATTACTTTTTTGAAAAAAATGATGAAGGAAAAACTGGTGACAAAGGAGATATTTACAATGTGAATATTACCGCAACTACACCTTCGGACAGCGTCATTTTTGAGCAACAGGCTATGTTTCAACGTAGTGCATCTGTTTATCCTGGTGATTTTCACGAGGGGTTGAGAATGCTTCATGAGAATGACAGTGCCGCGTTCGTATTGAATGTGGATTCCTTTTTTACGCTACATGGATTGTCTATCCCACACGGGTTAACGGGTGATTCGATGTTTAAACTTTATATTGGCGTTACGTCCATTTTAAGTCCGTATCAACATACCATTTTTAAGTGCGAAGAAGAGCTGATTGATATGCAAGATTTTGTCAAACGTAAGGGGTGGAATGTTGTGTCAGACTCAACGGGAATTATGTATGAGATTATGGAGAGAAAAGAAGGCAGCGAGGAAATTGTGGATGGAGACAGCCTTGGGCTATCTTACATATATGCAACTCTGAACGATCGGATTATAGAACGTACCAGAGATAACGATCTTTGGGGCTACCGAGTTGGGAGTACCCAAACCCGGGTTACGGGATTAAACAGACTACTCACTTTGATGAAAGAAGGGGATAAAGCCAGAGCGGTTATTCCATTTACAGAAGCCTTTGGCGAAGAAGGCGCTGGTGTACTGATCCCACCATATACAACGTTGGTAATTGAACTTACTGCGAACAAAACGAAATAATGAAGATATTAATAACAGGAGGAGCCGGATTTATTGGGTCTCACGTCGTTCGACGATTTGTGTTGAACTACCCGGAATACCAAATTGTCAATTTAGATAAGTTGACCTATGCGGGTAACCTCGAAAACCTAAAGGACATTGAAAACGAGGAAAATTATCAGTTTGTAAAAGGAGATATTGTAGACCGAGATTTTGTCGACGAATTGTTTCGAAACGAAAAATTCGATTGCGTTATTCACTTAGCAGCTGAGTCTCATGTAGATCGAAGTATCTCAAACCCGCTTGAGTTTGTTTATACCAATGTGGTAGGGACGGTCAATTTGCTTAACGCTTTTAAAGGTAATCGGGGCAAGGAAGAAGGCTTCTTTTATCACGTTAGTACAGATGAAGTATACGGAGAATTGGGGGATGATGGCAAGTTTCTGGAAACAACTCCATACAGCCCGAGTTCACCCTATTCGGCCTCAAAAGCAAGTTCCGACCACTTTGTTCGGGCGTATTTTCACACGTACGATTTGCCTGTGAAAATTTCTAATTGCTCCAATAATTATGGTTCGCATCACTTTCCAGAAAAACTGATTCCATTGTTTATCAATAACATTAAGAATAAAAAGGCTCTACCGGTTTACGGGAAAGGCGACAACGTTCGGGATTGGTTATTTGTTGAGGATCATGCGGTAGCCATCGATACCATTTTTCATACGGGTGTACTCGGAGAAACCTATAACATTGGTGGAAATAACGAATGGAAAAACATTGATTTAGTGCGACTTATGTGCAAATTGATGGACGAGAAACTGAAACGGCCTGCTGGAGATTCAGAGAAATTAATTACGTTCGTAAAAGATCGTGCAGGGCATGATTTTAGATATGCCATTGATTCCACTAAATTAATGACTCGATTGAAGTGGAGACCGTCACTCCAGTTTGAGGAAGGACTTTCGAAGACCATTGATTGGTATTTGGAGAATGAAGAGTGGTTAGGACATGTAACATCAGGTGCTTATATGGAGTACTACCAGGAACAATACGAACAGCGATAAGCGATAGAATATGAAAGGAATAATTCTAGCAGGAGGCTCCGGAACACGGTTACACCCTCTTACTTTAGCAGTTAGCAAGCAGTTAATGCCTGTATACGATAAGCCTATGATTTATTATCCATTGTCAACGCTTATGGCAGCTGGGATAAGAGAAATCCTCATTATTTCAACCCCACACGATTTGCCCCATTTCGAAAAATTGTTAGGGGATGGAAGTGACCTCGGGTGCAGTTTTGAATATAAGGTTCAAGAAGTACCGAATGGTCTTGCTCAAGCCTTTGTTTTAGGCGAAGAGTTTATCGGTGATGACAAAGTGGCCTTAATTCTTGGTGACAATATCTTTTTTGGATCGAACTTGTCAGAAATGTTGAAAGACAATGCGGATCCTGATGGAGGTGTCATTTTTGCCTACCATGTAAGTGATCCGGAACGCTATGGTGTAGTCGAGTTTGATGAGAAAATGACTGCCGTTTCCATCGAAGAAAAACCAGACCATCCCAAGTCTAATTTTGCTGTACCTGGATTGTACTTTTATGATAATCAGGTGGTAAAAATCGCTAAAGATTTAGAACCGTCTGCACGAGGGGAATACGAAATTACGGACGTCAACAAAGAGTATCTTAGAAGGAAAGAACTCAAAGTAGGCATCATGCACCGTGGAACTGCCTGGTTGGATACAGGTACGTTTGGTTCGTTAATGCAAGCCGGCCAATTTGTTCAGGTGATCGAAGAACGGCAAGGCTTAAAAATTGGTTGCATTGAAGAAATTGCCTTTAAACAGGGTTTCATTAATAAGGAGCAACTGAAGACCATCGCAGATAAATTAACCAAAAGCGGCTACGGCAGCTATCTCTTAAATTTAATTGACTAATTGAAGTTACTTTCACTTTTCAGGTATCAAAAGAAGCTTTTAGACGCTTTTAATCCCGCCGAGAAAAGAGAATATACCCAATTAATAGTCCTAAGTTTTGGCAGTATTTTGCTTGAACTTCTGGGTCAGGCCATTCTTTTTGTCATCCTTATGATTGTGTTGGATTACGATCTTGTCCAAAACTACATGCATCAATTGTTTGGAGGTTTGAACTACTCTCCTGTGGTTCTAATCGCCGTATTGGCTCTATCATTTTTACTCAAAAACATTGCTCTAATCGGGTTGAGTAAACTCCAGCTAAAAAAACTATTTGGCATAACATCCACTCTTTCAAGCGACCTTTACATTGGCACTTTTTCTGCCGATCTAAAAACGTTTAAAAAAGTAGTTTCAGGAGAACGACTTAATGAGATCACATCCATAACCAATTCACTACCTAACTTTGTAATCTTGCCATCCATTACGGCTATGACGGAGTTGATATTTATGGTCCTCGTATTGATCATTCTTGCCATCATCAAACCGTTTTTAATCGTGTTACTGGTTTTATTTCTGCTTCCCCCAACCTTGATTTTTCTGTGGCTGGGACGAAAGCGTCTGGATAAATATGGTAGGTACCTTACCGAGGCTATGCCTCGCCTGTATGAATCGGTTTCGCATTCCGTGTTGGGATTTTCGGAGATTAAGTTGTTCAACCTTCAGCAACAATACCTAAAAAACTTTGAGGAGGTTCGAGAAGAAATTTACGAGAACCGAATAAAGTCGCAGATTATCAGTGGAATAGCTCCACAGAGATTGATGGAAGTGTTGGCAGTATTTGGCATTTTAGTCATGGCCTGGTATTTCCGGGAAGTGAATCCGATGGTAAACGTGAATGCTATTTTGGCCTTATTTGCATCCGTAGCGTTTCGTTTGCTTCCATCCTTAAATCGAATCGTAAGTTCCCTTAATACGTTTGCGACCTTCTCAAATATTTTGGAATTTATTCCTAAAACCCGGAAAACTGAATTAGTTAAACCTATAGTTGATTTTGATATCTTTAAATCGTTGAATATTAGCTCATTGAGTTTTTCATTTGATGATCAGCATAAGGTATTAAATAACCTATCTTTGGAGATAGTTAAGGGTGATTTCATTGGTATTTATGGAGAATCGGGTCAGGGAAAAACGACCCTGGTTAATGCGTTACTCGGTTTTTATAAGATCGAGAATAACCTCATGACTATAAACGGATTGGAGTTTAATGATGTTTTACCGGAATGGCACAAACACATTGGCTATGTAAAACAAGAGGCCTTTTTGTTGTCAGGCTCAATTGAAAGTAACATCGCCTTTGGCGAAAAACAGGTTGATCAACACAAACTAAACCGGGTTATTGATCAGGTGCGATTAACGGCATGGGTAGATTCATTACCTAAGGGTGTTCAAACGCATATAGGTGAACAGGGAAGTCAAATTTCTGGAGGCCAACGACAACGTATCGCTCTGGCAAGGGCATTGTATAAGGAAGTAGAGTTTCTTGTGTTTGACGAAGCGACGAATGCGTTGGACGAGAAAACTAAAAATGAGATTTGGTCAACTATGGCGGACTTAAATAAGCAGGGCAAGACTATGGTACTGGTCTCCCATGACCTGGAGGCATTTCGATATTGCTCGAAACGGTATGAATTGATTAATGGGCAACTTGTATCGCGATGATATTTGTTTAAACATATTTGTATCTTTGGATCATGAAGTTAAAGAAACTCCTTAAGGTAAAGGCTTTTCGAAATAAGTGGGAAAAGCTGTTGTTTAATTTCCAATTGGCCAATTCGAATGTAAATAACCACATTCGAGATTGTTTCCGCGATTCTACAGTGACCTACCAGCAATACCTGGTATTGAAAATAGTTTATTTGGCAGACGATGCCGTGAACAACTCTTACATCAAAGAACGTATTCTCGACAAAGACTCTGATGTTTCCCGTTTGCTTAAAAGACTTCAGGATTTGAAATTAGTACGCAAAAGCATCAATTCATCGGATAAGAGACATTCTGAAATTCGCTTAACGGACGAAGGTGCTCAGGTTTATAAGGAGATCGAATTGAAAATTCATACGGTTGACGAAGCATTCTTTAACCTCAGTGGCAAGGAAGTAAAAATCCTTAATGGCCTGTTGGATAAAATACGAGAGAGCTAATCTCTTATTTTAAAAAGTCCATCATGTTGTTCTTGAATAACCGTTGTTTGGTTTCTACCGATAAATCTTCCATCTGTTCAATGAACTCTCCATGCCGAAGGTCACCTAAAGGAAAAGGATAGTCCGTTCCATACGCAATTTTATCTTCACCCATTACTTGAATAAGGTATCTAAGCGCATCCTGATCGTGTGTTATACCGTCAACCCAAAATTTGCCTTTGTAGGTATATGGATCGGAAACGTCATTGACGTTTACCAGGTCGGGGCGACAATGCCAACCATGTGAGATTCGCCCAAGTGTATGAGCAAATGACCCTCCGCCATGGGCAAACATGACCTTGAGGTTGGGGTATTTGTCGAAAATGCCACCAAACAACATACTGCAAATGGCTCTACTGGTTTCAGCCGGCATACCTACCAACCAGGGCAACCAATATTTTGTCATGTCTTTCTCGCCCATCATCTCCCAGGGATGCACAAAAATGCTCATGCCTAAATCTTGTGCAGCTTCCCATAGAGGGTGAAAGCTCGGGTGATCCAGGTTTTTATCTTCAATATGTGATGCGATTTCAATACCCGGCATGCCATTCGCCTTACACCATTCCAATTCTTCAATGGCGAGGCTGATCTCTTGCATCGGGACAGTGCCTAAACTAATAAATCGATCCGAATGATGGTTTTGCACGGAAATTAGATGATCATTAATAAACCGACTCCACTCCTGAGTATGTTTGGGTTTTGCCCAATAATTGAATAAAACGGGTATGGTACACAACACCATTTTGTCTACGTTAAACTCATCCATTTCAGGTAAAATGGCTTCAACATCGTAACAGTTCTTTTCCACTCTTCGGAAAAAGACACCATCGTCACGCATCATCTTTTTTGCTCCGGTTTCTATTTCGTCTTCGAGGTATATGAACCCACCATAACCATATTTTTTGTCCAGCCTTTCCCAGGTTGGAGGCATAATGTGGGCGTGGCCATCAATTTTTACGATTCTATTATCTGACATCTTTTATTTTACTATGGATTCTTATTTCACAAATCGAGGATCGGTTTCCATTACAGTACCACATTCCTTACAGGTTCGCAGGTCGACAGAGTCGTAATACTCTTTAAAACGAATCAAAAAGTCCTGTTCAATATCGGTTAAGGTAAAATATGTCTCATGTAATTTGTTGTTGCAATTGTCGCAAAACCAAAGAAGACCATCCGTCTTTTCGGGTCTTTTCAACTCAACGACCAAACCCATTGATTTTTCGTTTCGCATAGGCGAATGGGGTATCTTAGCCGGAAGTAGAAACATTTCTCCTTCTTTTATCGGGATGTCTACGGGTTTCCCATCAACCTGTATCCGCACATTGATATCACCTTCAATTTGGTAAAACAACTCTTCGGTTTCGTTGTAATGGTAGTCTTTTCGAGCGTTGGGGCCTGCCACCATCATAACAATATAGTCTCCAGCGTCTTTGTATAAATTTCGGTTGCCTACGGGAGGTTTTAGTTCCTCTCTGTGCTCGTCTATCCAGGCCTGAATGTTGAAGGGTTTTGTTACCATGATGTGCGTTTTTTGTCAAATCCGAAATTAGCGAAAAAACTGAAATCGTCGTAGACCATTCTATAATTATTACTTTGCCACAAAACTGTGTAAAAATCGTAACTTTGCGGCTCATAAAATGATACAGCAGTATGACAACGCTAACGATACTTCTTGCCTTTGGTTTCCCAGAATGGGGTCTTATTATTTTGGCGATTCTTTTGCTTTTCGGGGGTCGAAAAATACCTGAATTGATGAAAGGCATCGGTCAGGGAATCCGAGAATTTAACAATGCCAAAAAAGATGTTAAAAAGCATCTCGAAGACGGCATGAAAGACGAGGCAAAAAAAGAAGAATAATTTTCGGTGAATATTCCTTCACTTTCTCAACTTCAAACAGAGTTGCTTGCAGGAGATACGTCTTGCCACCAAGTGGTTAACGGATACCTGAAGAATATTGACGACCAGCAACACCTAAATGCATTTCTCGAAGTTTATCGGGAAGAAGCTCTGGAACGGGCGCATGAAATCGATTCCAAAATTAAATCCGGTAGCCACGGTAAGTTGGCTGGGCTGGTTATTGGGATAAAAGACAACATCTCGTTTAAAGGACATCGGGTTTCGGCGTCATCCAAAATATTAGAAGGATTTGAAGCGGTTTTTAATGCCACTGTAGTCGACAAATTGTTGGCCGAAGATGCCATCATTATTGGCCGTTTAAATTGCGATGAATTTGCAATGGGGGCGAGTAATGAAAACAGTGCGTACGGAAACGTGCTCAATGCGGCAGACAATTCTAGAGTCCCTGGCGGTTCTTCTGGTGGTTCAGCGGTTGCAGTCCAAGCCAACTTATGTATGGCCAGCCTGGGTTCAGATACGGGTGGTTCAATTCGGCAACCGGCATCCTTTACAGGTACGTTTGGAATAAAACCAACATACGGTCGGGTGTCTCGATGGGGATTACTTTCCTATGCTTCATCCCTTGATCAAATTGGACCAATAACAAACTGCATAGAAGATATGGCAGCAATATTGGAAGTCATTGCAGGGAAAGATGAACACGACGCGACGGTTTCCGAAAAATCTGTACCTACGTATACCCAGAAATTAGAGGTTAACGGTAAGAAGAAAATTGCTTACATAAAAGATTGTATGGACTCCGAAGGGTTAAACCCCGATGTGAAGAATCATATGTCTGAAGCCATAGACCGTTTGAAGAAAGATGGTCATGAGGTAGAAGCAGTATCTTTTCCATATCTCGATTATATGGTGCCCTGTTATTATGTGCTAACAACGGCAGAAGCATCATCCAATCTTGCACGCTATTCAGGCCTGTTGTTTGGCCACAGAAGCGACAAGGCAACGAATTTGGAAACGACGTTTAAATTAAGTAGAACCGAAGGTTTTGGTGAGGAAGTAAAGCGACGAATAATGGCAGGTACATTTGTGCTTAGCTCAGACCAGTACGACGCTTACTACACAAAAGCACAACGCGTTCGTAGAATAATTCAAAACGAAACAACCAAAATTTTGGACAGTTTCGACTTTATCTTACTCCCGACAACTCCAGACTCAGCGTTTAAAATTGGTGAACTATCTGATGATCCTATCGCCATGTATTTAGCCGATATATTCACAGTTCAAGCACCTTTAGCAGGTATCCCAGCCGTTTCAATTCCAACCGGAGAAAGCTCGAATGGCATGCCTTTTGGTTTACAACTGATGAGTAATAACTTTGAAGAAGATGCATTGCTGGCTATTGCAAAGCGTCTTTATGATTTAATGAAAAAATAAAAATGCGGTTTCTCTTAATTAGTTTGGTTCTGATTATTGGACAATTTTCCTATAGTCAAACGTCAGAAATTGGCAAACGTATGTCTAAACTAAATGCCGAAGTTGAGCTGTCGTATAATACCCATGTGCAACTAGCCATCGATGAATTACTGGCAAACAAGAATATGCGCACCGAACATATACTGGGACAGTCAACGCGCTACTTGAGTTCGGTAGAGGATAGTTTAATTCAACACCAGTTACCCAGCGAACTTCAATTCCTCCTTCCTGCGCTTAGTGATTACGACCTTTGGAAAGTTTCTGACGATGGTGGATCTGGTTTCTGGCAATTGAGATACGTAATTGCCAAACGATACGGATTGAAAATAAGCAGTTATGTAGACGAAAGACGGGATTATCGAAAAGCAACGTCAGCTGCAATTCCATATATCAAACACCTGTATGAGGTTTTTGGAGATTGGCACGCTGTACTGGCAGCATTTATTGCCGACGAAGTGGAGGTAAAAAAAGCGATGCGAATGGCTGGAGGTGATTCTTCCTATTGGGGTTATCATCATTATCTTCCTACTCGTTACCAGCATGTGGTGCCCAATTTTATTGCGTCAGTTTATCTGCATAGTTATTACGAATCACATCAACTAAAACCGAAACCATTGGACAAAATGGGATGGGAAACTGTGTCCATAACCGAATGGCTTTCAATTTATCAGTTGAGTCAAGCCCTCGAAACCGATTATAACCAGTTGAAAGATGCCAATGCCATTTATAAAAAACAAGTCATTCCAAATA
>CAYZWM010000145.1:0-10869 GCA_964482155.1 uncultured Chitinophagaceae bacterium
TACCTTAGATACGATAGTTACCTCTATTGTAAAAGAGTGGAAAACGAAATTGGATTGGCCTGAAGGGACAACCTTTGGTGACCCACCAAAAGGCTATTACTTTGAAGACAATGGCAAACATTGGAGCGCTTTCATAGGCACATGTATAGACAGCACTGGAATGAATTTCCGGTCATTTTTATCAGAATACCATGAACAAGAAGCAAATGTGGTTAAGCACAAAAACAAACGTTATCGTTATACGAATTCAACACGAACGGATTCCGTAGAAGTAGCAGAAATCCTTCACTTTAGAGCGTATTCCCTGCAAGGTTTTGACACTCTGATTGATGGGAAAGACACTATTCCAGGGTTATGGAAGATATCTTATAAACATTCAGAAGTACGGCTAAATAAGCAAGACCTTACCAAGAAAGACACCTTTATTATTGAATCACGGGGAGCCATGATTCCTTCAATCTACCTAAGTAATATAGATGGATGCCAGAATAATCACGCTGAGTTCTTAAATGTTGGATTTATGCATGCAGCCAGGGTTTTAGACGACGTCGTTTGTAAGGGGCAAGTTGTTCAGATTTATGATTCTATACGGTATTGGCAACTAGGAGATAATATGTTTCCCCGGGATTATCCTATTGACCCAACGAAGTATTGGGAAGACCCGGTTCGTTATGTTCAAAATAAAGAAATTAAGAAAATGGATTGGGACAGCACCGATGCCTGGGATTTTGAGCGAAGTATATACTTTTTTCATCAATATGATGAACCGGGTTCCTACGTGGCTACCATGGTCATGCAAGATTCTATAGGATGTACCGACACATCGTATCTGTCCATAAACGTTTCGGGTCCAAAAGCAAATTTTTCGACGACAACACAAGGAGATAACTGTGCCCCTGAAATCGTATTCTCTGATTCAACTACAACTACATTTAAGGATAGTGTGGTTTGGTATGAATGGAATTTTGGTGATGGAAGTCCACGGAGTATCTTGAAAAAACCAAGTCATGCCTATAATAGATACGATGATTATTTGGTGAAATTGAAAATTTGGACATTAGAAGGTTGTGAAGACAGCATTGCGAAATCAATTCGTCTGCCTGGTCCAATGCCACTCTTTGAATTTAAGGATGATTTCTTAGGAAACTTGATTGATACGACGGTTATTTACGAAGGCGATAGGCTTTTTATTAAAAACCTAAGCAATAGTATCTCATCTCCAAATTATACGATGAATTGGGGGGATGGCACAATATCGAATGTTATGGGTCAAGAATTTGACCACCAGTATACAGATTCTGGCGTCTACAACGTGTATTTGACTATGGTAGATCGGTCTATGAACAGTGCCGTACGATGTTTAAGAACCTACCCAGATTCTGCGCATATGCCCTGGCAGGATAAAATCTACGAAGTAGTCGTAGTTCGTAAAGACACGACAACTGGGTTGCCGTCATTAAATAGACAGGTCAGCCTTTACCCAAACCCAAGTCATGGACAATTTGTGGTAAAAAGTCGAGGAGGTTTATTGATGGAGCACATAAGACTGATAGATGCGGTTGGTAGAAATGTACCGATTGATGTCAAAGGCCTTAGATCAGAGGTCATAACCGTCGATATACATAATATAATATCAGGCCATTACACCTTGTTAATAGCAACCCAAAAAGGACTCGTATCTAAATCAATCTCGGTCATACGACCCTAGTAGCATTTAACCTTACCGGTTTGGGTGTTTGGCATCACATCTGTACCAACGTAGCAGACCCTTCTAATATATTGCGTACTTTTTCTTTGGATAACGGTTTGCTTATATAGCCTTTACCAAATTCGTGACTTAAGGCATTTGCAATGTCATCTTCATGAATGGATGAGGAGAGGAAATACACATCAATTGGGTTCTTTCGAAAAGCCTCTAATTCCGATAATTTTTTCAAGAACTCAAATCCATTCATTACGGGCATATTAATGTCGAGAAGAATAAAGTCGGCGATCATGCCAGGTTCATCAAGGGACACCTCATATTCGTTTTTAAAAAAAGCCAATGCCTCTACCCCACTGTTAAACGTGGTGGTGCTTAATTCTGGGTCAGCCAGGGCAATAATCTTTTGATTTATAAAACAATCAATTTGGTTGTCATCAATTAAAACAACATGCTTATTTTGTTTCATGCAACATATAAATTAGGTAATTGTATATCAAACTTTGTTTCATCGTTTAAAGCGCTTTCCACGGCTATGGTTCCGTTCAATTGCTCAACAACATTTTTGGCTACGTACAGGCCAAGACCAGTTCCACTTATGGTTGTGTTACTTCTATAGTAAAGATCAAATATTTTATCAACTTCATTCTGGGCAATGCCCATGCCGTTATCCTTAATGGTTAAATGGATGCCTCCTTTGGATTTAACGGCATTAATGACAACAAAGGGCGTATGCTCTTCGGATAAAGGTCGTTTGTATTTTATCGCGTTTTGAAGAAGCACAAGTACGAGAGAACTTAACATTTGCCAATTCGAATTAAACTTAAACACTTTTGGGATGTTTAAGATAAATCGGACTTGCTCAAACCCCTCTACCGACTGGAGTTTCGCTTTAACCTTTTGAATCAACACGTTAAAATCAATTTCCTCACTGGCATTCTTTTTAGACGTTATTTCAGAGGCGGTAACGAGATTGTCTATGAGTAATTTCCCTTCGCTAAGCGTATCTTCAAAAAGGGTTACCAGCTTGTACGTATTGTCATTGATATCCTCGAGTTTAATTAAATTGATCAAGCCTTGTAATGAGGTGTAAGGTGCCCTCAAGTCATGGCTTGAACGGTACAAGAACAATTTTAGATCTTCTGTTTTTGCTTGTAAGCTTCTTAGAGCCGTATTATGATCTGTCACATCACGGGCAATACTCAATATCAAACGTTCATCATCAATAACCACATGGTGTGAGATAAGCTCGATGTCGACTTTCTGACCATCCGTATGTTGAATCTGGAATTCAAATTTGCGTGGTTTGTTCGATGGAATTTTAGTCACGCTCAACACAATCTCCCTATTCGGTTCAGAAAGAAATCCTGAATTCAGAATATTTCCGTTGATCAGATCTTCCTCTTTACATCCTGACATTTTTACCGCTGCTGAATTACATTGAACGATGTTTCCCTCCATGTCCGTAATGAAATAGGCGTCCGGTGCAGAATCAAATATGAGCCTGAATTTTTCTTCAGAACTCATAATCAATTTCTCCTTTTTTCTTTGTTCGGTAATATCCTCGGTAATGCCTAACACTTTAACACCGTCCGTTTTACTCATAATAGGAATGAACGAAGAAGCCCATGTAAGTCCGGTGTCGGTAATTATCTCAAAATTAGCGCTTGCACCATCTAAGGCCAGTTTATACAATCTTCGAATTTTTTCCTGAATATTGTTTGGCAATAAATCAATATAGTTCTTGCCCTCAACATCAGATTCTTGTTCCAGGCCTAACATTTTAATACCCGTTGAGTTCATGGATCGAATAACTCCCTCCACATCCAGGCGGTGCACACTGTAGGGTATGTTTTCTATGATTAAGTCTTTGTTCAACTCGCTCACTCTGAGCTTGGCCTCGGCAATTTTTCGTTCTGAAACATCCCTTACCATGCATTGAAGTACTTCTTGCGAACCATCATGAAACCGTTTACAGCTAATCTCTACTTCAATTAAGTTCCCATCTTTGTGCTCTTGTCGGCTTTCGTAAATGATATTTTCATCTGTATACAACTGATTGATTAGTTCATTTGCATGGGCCAAATCTGCTTTAGGATACAGCTTTTCTGCAGACATCCCAATAAAATCTGATCGCGAATACCCCAGTAAACTTTCAGCTTTATTGTTGGCGTTAATAATTTTATGACTGGCGTGGTCAATGATAAATATGGCATCATTGGCGCTGTGATAAATACTTGAAAATCTATTTTTTACAATGACAATTTCAGAGGCAATTTCTTTGCTTTCAGTTATGTCAAAACGGATGGTGACGTATTTTTCTATGTCTCCATTTTCATTCATCATGGGAACAATGGTTGCATTTACCCAATAAAATGTGCCGTCTTTTCTCTTGTGGCTCATTTCCCCTTTCCAAATGTTCTTAGCCTTAATTTCAGCCCATATCTTTGTATAAATACGGTCAGATTCCTTTTCCGAGGTTAGTATGTAGTGGTTTTTACCAATTATTTCACTCTGCTCATATCCGGATATTAGGCATAACGCTTTGTTGGCATGAAGGATGATTCCATTCGGATCCGTTATGGAGACAAGGGCGGAATTATCTAATGCCATCATGAGCTGTTCCTCTTGCCCCGTATACCACATGTTGCTAGAAGTTGAATTCATTCGTTTGTTTTCATCTAAGTTTGATTTTTGTTTATTACATATTGAAGTTGAGGAGTTTAGCACGTGGCACTGCCACGAACACTACCCGTTGAAAATTAGAAGATGGTCTTTTATAAACCGGTTCAACTCGTTTTCAAATCCTTTAAAACTTCAGTATTCGTAATAAAGCATAAAAGAAGATGCAAGGGCTGTGCCAAAATACGAAAATCGCGAATAGAAACACCACAAATGGCTGGTTACCAGGGTGTTAAAATCTGACACTAAAATGATATGAACAAAAACGAAACGGTATACCGTGTCTGATGCTAACCAATATCTCATAACCACGGTATACCGAGGTTACTTCTTGGCTCTGCTTATCCCAAACTTCTTGATTCTGTCCCTTAGCGTACTTGGCTTAATATCGAGCAATATAGCTGCTCCCTGGTCACCATCAATTTTCCAGTTGGTTTCATTAAGCGCTTTGATTATGTGGTTACGTTGGACCTCTTTTAACGTAGCTCGTTGATTCTTCTTTGCTGCTTTGCCATCCTCAGAACTGTCAAACTCTTGAAATAATAGGTGCTCCTGGGTGGAGATGATGACGGCTCTCTCAATCATATTTTCCAATTCTCTTACATTGCCTGGCCATGGGTAAGACTTCATTTGCTGAAGTGTAATATCAGATATATACTTAAGGTCTTTTCCATGTTTTTTGCAATATTTGATTACAAAATGATCAACAAGTACGGCAATGTCCTCAATCCGATCCCGCAAAGGTGGAATATTAATGGGAAACACATTTAATCTAAAATAGAGATCTTCCCTAAACAGTTTATCGCGAACTTCTGCTTTCAAATCTTTATTGGTAGCCGCAATTATTCGGACATCAAGTTTTCGAATTTCTGAACTTCCAATGGGTTCAATTTCCCCTTCTTGAATAGCTCTTAGCAATTTAGGTTGTAGAGCCAAAGGTAATTCTCCGATTTCGTCCAGGAACAAGGTGCCCTTATCAGCCAATTCAAATTTCCCGATTCTGTCCGCAGTAGCGCCTGTAAACGACCCCATCATGTGTCCAAACAGTTCACTTTCCAGCAATTCGGCTGGTATGGTTGCACAATTTACCCGGATAAGAGAATTATCCTTACGATCACTGGTATTGTGTACAGCTTTTGCGATCAACTCCTTTCCTGTACCGGTTTCTCCTAGAACCAAAACAGTGGCATCTGTACTGGAAACTTGTTCAACCTGGGTCAACACATCACTAATTTCTTCACTGGCATAAACCATATCCTCGTAATTAAACGCTAAGGATATTTCCTTTTTCAGGAGTACGTTTTCTACCTCTAGTTGTTTGCGGTATTTAGCAAGTTCGGCTTCAATTAATTTGCGATCTGAGATGTCCTGAAACGCTCCAAAAAGGCGGACACATTTGCCATCAACGAAAACAGCCTGACCCTGAGCTCTAACATGCTTCTGGTTCCCTTTTGCCGTAATGATTCTAGCCTCTATATCCCAATTATCTCCTGATACTATGGCGTTTTCAACTCCAGAGGAAATCATTGCACGATCATCCGGATGATAGAAATTAATGGCCGTATCCAATTGGGGTATATAGTCCTGGGGAACTTCATGAATCCGTTTGGTTTCAGCAGACCAGTTTACTTTATTCGTCTCCAGGTCAAGTTCCCAGCCGCCAACCTTGGCGATGTGGCCCGTAAGGCTCAGAAATTCCTGGCTGTTTCTTAAATTCTTTTCTACTTTTTTTCGTTCGGTCAGGTTGACCACAAATGCGATGTATTCATTTTGCACTTCTTTAAGCAATGATCCCCCAATAAGAATTGGGATTCTGTGACCATCTTTATGATAATAATCCTTTTCGAAAGGCGTCCAATATCCGTTTTTCTTGGCTTCTTTTATGGCCTTCGAATCCAAGGCATCATATTCTGGAGGGGTTAATTTATTCCAATCCAAATTTCCCTCTACCAGATCATTTTTGGAATACCCTAACATGGACAGTAACATATCATTGGCCTCCGTGATAACTCCTTTAGAATTGGACTGCAAAATGCCGATGAAATTGGACGACTTCCAGGTATCAAACCTGTCCGCGTTCACCTTCAACTGATATTCAGCCTTTTTTCGCTCGGTAATATCAGAAATGAGTCCAAAAATCTGTGTCGGATTCCCCTGGTCGTCACGTTTAAAAATGGATTCTTTGGACCACAGCCAGTGCCAATCTCCATTTTTGTTTTTCATCCTGTACTCATGTTCAATCATTTCCCCATCCTCAGCCACTTTATATCGAGGAACCGTATCACTTACATACACCTTAAAATCATCGGGATGCATCAACTTCGCAATTAGGTCGTTATCAAACGCCTGAATCTCCTTTACCGAATATCCCAGAATTTTTTCTATACCATCGTTTACGGACACATTTCTTTTTTTAATGATGTCGTAAACGTATATGATGTCTGTAGACATACGAAGTAACGACTCATTGAAAGCCTGACTCTCTTGTATGGCTATTTCGCCCAGAGTTCGTTCTGATACATCGAGGCAGGTGCCAATAATTCGGGTTACCTGACCATTTTCGTCTCGAATATGAAGGGAATGGTATTCGATGAATTTAACGACGTCGTTCTTTAGCAATATCCTCGAAACAGTCTTAAAATGTGTTTCTTTATTTTTAGGGTCTATACTCTCCACAAAACCAGTTTGGATGGCTTCTTGATCATCGGGATGAACCACGCTGCCGAAATATTCAAGCCTGTTGACTTCCGAATTTTCATCCAGTTCAAATATTTCATGCATTCGAGTATCCCAATGCAACTTACCTTCCATCGGATGCATATCATAACTCCCCATATTGATTGCTTTGTTGGCAAGTAGCAATCGTTCTTGGTTTAAGCGTAGTTGCCTTTGAGTTTTTACACGTTCCGTAATGTCTTGTACCGTTCCACGTAAGCCATAAACCTGACCGTCTTGATCATAGGTGATCTGTGACACCGTCTCAAAATTCCTCCATTCTCCGTTCGTATGTTTTCCTCGAAACGTCTTTCTGAAATCAACACCGGCCTCCAGACTTGACAACAAATCGGCTTCATATGCATCTCGTTCAGATGGGTGAACAAGTTGCATAAAGCCCTCCTTAGTTGGTAAAAATTCGGTTGAGCTTAACCCAAAAAGGGCAAACAACTCCTCGGACCAGGTCAGGTCTTCATTGGTTATGTTCGCATCAAAACTTCCAATCTGAGCAACCGATTGTGCCTCTTGCAGACGATGCTCACTTAGGCGCAATTCATCTTCAGCTCGCTTTCGTTCTGTTGTTTCTAGTGAAACAATCAATATGTAATCCAATTTACCCTTAGCGTCATTAATGGGTATGAGGGTGGAGTGGAACCACAGTTCGTTCCCTTTCACATCTTTTATTGGGGCTTCCTGGGTCATCACCTCCCCTGTTTTCTTTACCCGTTCTAAATTTTCCGTCATCGGAATTTTAAACGAATCCGGATAGAACTCAAGAGGGTAAGGTTTTCCGTAATACTCTGTGATGTCATCAATTTTTAGATCCCTAACTCCAGATCCACTCATATACCTTAGGTTGTTATCAAGATCAACCACTTTGGTACAAACAGGCGAGTTTTCAATCCAACCGAGTCTTTTTCGATCTGATTCTCTCAGATCAATTGCCTCTGCCGTAATTTCAGCATTAACCCTTTCCAACTTTGATATCTCTTCTTGTAGCCGAAGATTTTCGGTTAGGAGTTGTTCAAATGATCTGCCTTCTGAGTCCGCCATAGTGTAAAATTCCCTAATTAAAATACAGTTCTGAATGAATCAATTTTTAAAATTAGGCAACAATAATCAAGCGATCAAAATTGGATTGAGTATGGACAAACAATCTAATTTGACAACAGCACTACCTAATGTTTTGGACGCCAAATGTGCACGAATTCAACTACTCCAATCAGGTGTGCAGTGTGGTTTTTGATGACTTAGATTGTTCTAAATTTTAGGACAATTTTCAAAATTCATAACTACTTCTAGTAAGAAACATTCCCAATTTAAGAATATTCCTTGTAAATGCGTTAATAAATAGTAGCAATTAACGGGGCAATAATAACTTATTTTCAGACTGAAGTTGTATGATTTCAACCCTAAACTATCAACAGCTGTCTATTCCAATTGGCAGATTAGTTTGCAAAATACGGACTGATTCATACTTCGTATTCAGGTAACAAACGTTGTTTTGGGTTCAACAAGAATGAAAGAACTTACAACAGGCGACTTCCGATCAAAAGATAGTCCGTGTAATGAGAGTAGGCGGAATGGTTGTTATGTTGAGTTGGTGGTTTACAACGCTTATTTGCTCTCATGAAGTCTTCTAAAAGGGTTAATATTGATAATCAATGACCTGGGGTTCCATTTATCAGACCCTATAAACAATAATGTAAATGAAAATTAAAAAATCCTACCTATATATTTCCCTCATTTTGACGATATCTGGTTGCGCACAGAGTGATCAATCCGTTTCAGAAAATAATAATGCAGAATCCTCTGCCGTCCACGTATCATCACACCAGGGTACAGAATGGAATGTTTTTGGCGTAAAAATCACAGGCAAAATAATGAGTAGTCAAACAAATGGTGAATATTCCGTCATTCTGACTGAGACACCTCCAAACGGTGGCCCACCCAAACACGTACATGCCCATGAGGATGAACTCTTTTATATTTTACAAGGCACGTTTCTGTTTCATTGTGGGGATCAACAAATAGAAGCAAGTCAAGGCGATTTTATTCGTTTGCCCAAAGGAATACCACACTCTTTTGTCAATACTGATTCCAATACTGGCATTACCATGAACACCATTACGCCAGGTGGCTTTGAGAACTTTTTTAATGAAATTGCGATGGCTTCTAAAAACACTTCGTTGACCAAACACAAGGTGGACTCGATTGCAAATACCTTTGGGGTGACCTTTGTTAAAAATTAACCATACAAAACAACTTCTTTGAAGGAACCGTATCCTGTGAAACGAAACCATGCAGGTTCTTATCGTTATTTCCATAATGAAAGAACTACGAACACAACGTGTGTCCAAAAAAAGCTTTGATTATGAACTTCTTGAAGCCCGTCTACTTGAGAAGGTTTAACCTTTTCATAAGCTCCGGTCGGCTACCTCGAGAGATTGGAATAAGTTTATCGCCAATAACTAACGATGAATCGTCGATGTCTCGAATATGTGGTATGTTCACCATAAACGATCGGTGTACCCGAACAAAATCATTTTGATTAATGCGTTGCTCAATGGAGGTTAACGTCGATTTAACCACATATCGTTTTTGGTCGGTGTGGAAACGGACGTAATCACCCAGGGCTTCAATCCATTTGATGTCTGCAAATGCCAGGTTCACCAACTTGGAATCGACCTTTACAAAGATGCTTTGAGCATCGGATTTTAGGGTGGAAGAGTTTTCCAGTTTTTCCAATTTATCCAACGATTGAATCACATTCGACATCGTAACCGGCTTTAGGATAAAATCGACGGCTTCAATTTCAAATGCGCCCATGGCAAAGTCAGGTTTCGACGTAGTAACAATAACCCGAGGAGGATTGCTAAGTGATTTAATAAAGTCCAATCCCGTTATTTCCGGCATCTCTACATCGAGGAAGATAAGGTCAACCTCGTCCAGGTCTACACCGTTCTGAGCGTCCAATGGATTCTCAAAGCTGCCCTGTAAGTCCAATTTTTCAATTTTGGAAACGATGTGTTCCAGTGACTTGGCAGCAAGTTCATCATCCTCAAGTATTATACATTTTATCATACCAACTGTAATCAATTACACAAATTTAATCAAAACCCATATTCCAATAACCTGCAAAAAGCGACCATTCAACTTCGAAGCCCTGCCCAAGACCGATTCTTGACCTAAAGTGACCTATTGCGTGTCCAACTTTGTAGTGTACCAATTACGTACGGTTATGATGAGTTTATTGGAAAAGAAAATTTTTGTAGTCGATGACGATGAACTATTGGCCAAAGCTTATAGCCGTCAGCTACACAATCTGGGTTTCGAAGATGTCTCGACCTTGTTCAACGGAACCGATTGCATTAACGCACTGTTTGAGAAACCGTTTTTGGTCTTCCTTGACTACCAAATGGATGACGTAAATGGCTATGACGTTTTACGCAAAATCAAGCGATTTGATCCCAACATTTACGTCGTCATCATGTCTTCTCAAAAAGATGTCGGGAATGCCGTAAAAATGTTAAAACATGGGGCGTTTGACTACATCGTAAAAGGCAGTGACGATCTCCAGAGGGTTGAATCTGCTTTGCAACGTATCGAATTGGTGGAAGAACATCTACTGACACCCAAGGTCTCCATAATCTCACGAATTATTAACCTCTTTTAATCATGTTAAAATTACCCCTACTTCTCCTCTCCATTTTACTCCTGACGTCTTGCGCCACCCAAAACCTATTGGGGGAAAAGAAGGCAGCACTCAA
>CAYZWM010000146.1:0-10158 GCA_964482155.1 uncultured Chitinophagaceae bacterium
CGCCTCAAGCGTTATATTCGACCAGGATGTGGTCGGATTATCGTGTTCGTTAATTTGGTACAGGTCCACATGGTGGAAACCGCGACCGGCCGTAGCCGCAACGAGTTTTTTGGTGCAATAGTTCACATCTATCTGGTTAACCCGTGCTGTCGGAAGGTTCTTGTAATAACAGTGCCAGTTGTCGTTACTGATGGACTTGTCCAGGTAATAAACACCAAAATCAGTGGCGACATATAGAATATCCGCAATCTTATCGTAGGCAAAATCATTAACCGGATGGATACTGAGATTTGTTGAGACATCCGACCATGAAGAACCATTGTCAAAGGTCACAAATACTTTCTGAGACGTTTGATAATTGTCGATGCTTACCCAAATTTCATCCGGATCGTCCGGATGAATGAAGACGGTATTGATCTTGGAACCCACATTGAGGTTTGTACTGAGATCAACCCAGGTTTGTCCTCCATTGGTAGATTTAAACAGAGCAGAATCGAGATTCACATCTCTGTGGTTTGCAAATACGATAATGTCACCGTTGTTTTTATGGCACCGAACATCGCGAATTTCTTTAATGCCGGTTAAGTTCGACGTGAGGTTCTGTACAATTACGTTCTGGCTCCAGTCATAAATACGCAAGTTGTTTCCAGCTACGAGAAAACTATCTTCTGTACCATAAAGTGTTTGCACTGGGAAGGACACGAACAACCACGTTTGACTGGAAGACACTGGTGGGCCGTAATCCAGATAATCACCATTTCGATTGAACTTGCCAATGTATGCGTTAATTCCGGCAATAAGCTTTTGGTGGTCGCTATCGTCAACGGCCCAGCGGCCGCCATCGCCTCCTCCAGATATGAACCATTCGTTGTCTCGGTTTCGAAAATTATTACCACCATGGTACACCCCGCAAAAAATCTCGTCGGTACCATCAAAGTCAACAAAACCATTCACCATCCAGATCGACAGGTCTTGCTCTGTGACATTCTCGAACACATTGTTAACGGATTTGAAAAGCCCTCCATCAGTCGACCAGAAGACTTCATCCAATCCCCCCTGGGCTGTAAGCACTTCGATATCCCTGACATCAGCATGGGCATAGTTTACAGCGTTTAAATTGGTCCAGGTAGTCCAGTTTTGATCGTAGGTCCAATTTCCATTACTTTTGACCATACGATGTGCCACGATCGGACCTGAGGCATAAAACGTTCCATCGTGAAACAAAGAGGCCTCAAAATCTTCACGAAGCGTAGCATCAATCTGCTGATCAAATTCCAGGGTGAAGGTACTGCCATTATCGATTGAACTATAGAAGGAGACAAAAACCGTCTGAATGCCATTGATCGTATCGACGCGCTCTTGTAAAACATATAGGTTGTTCGGTCGATCAGAAGCCTCACAAATTAATAGTTTAGTGTAAGCTATCGTATATGTATGGTTCCAGGTCAGGTTCTGCGTTAGATCCGTTGTCACGCTGTTGGTCTCATTGTAACGGATCAATGTTCTCGGATCCTGGTTAAATGTATTCGGGTTGTCTGGGTTATAGGTGGTTGTCTTGGCTGAAGCAAATGCGTGACCAGATTGATTTCGCTCTAGGTTGATCCATTCTTCACCTACAGAAAGGGAAGCAAGAACGACCGTTGTATTCTGACCTGTACCACACAAGTTATTGATCATGAAGCCATTGTCCGTTTGATAGAGGTCTTCTTTTGTTATCGCATAGGCTTCCTCAAAGTATTGGGGTTTGTTTGCAACTATGCGCCTGGGAATATCTTGCTCACTATTGTCTTGAGGATCTTTAGTAAGCGATGTTCCACACCAAGTGTTTCCTCCATCGGTGGTTCGGATCAAACCTAAGCCATAACCTTTGTCCCCGATCGAAGCATAAATATGATTTTCATTAGCGGGGTTTACCTCAAGAGCAAGGACGGCGACACCTGGAATACGAGTAGAACTCATAATATCTGTCCACGAATTTCCACCATCTGTGGTTTTAAAGATTCCGCCACCATAAGTCCCAATGATCATCACATTGTGGTTTGAGGGTTTTATCCAGGCCTCGTTCACGAAGCCCACACCCTTTGCCTCACCATCTGCTCCTTGAGCAACGTCAACAACCTCTGTGGGCCCTATTTCAGACCAGTTCGGAATGTTAGAGGTGTTGGTGCAGTAAATGGTGTCATAATAGATATCAAGAGCAGCTTCATATGCATCAATTCTCGTAGAACCGTTGGAGTCCAAGCGGTGACGCCAAAATTGGTACCAGTAGCCGAAATGTTTAGGGGAAATCGGACTAAGCGCGATGTCCACACTATCGGCGGTGGAAAAGAACGAGTCCGCTTCTTCAACAAGCTCCTTAAAATCGGCCTTCGGATCGTCGAGCCTGAACCACCACAATGTACTGTCGCGAGGTGTTTGGCCAAAGGATAATTGAGCCGTGAGGAGAAGGAGTAAAATAGGCATGGCGCAGCGCCATGCACTTGAAGGTTTAGTATTAAAACTGTGCATATGTGAAATAGTTTGTATTTCCTTACCAAAGCTAGACTGCTTCATCATGGTTGGGAGGATCTAGTTTCTGACCGATGCTCATTGAAGTATGAACGTTGGACTTGAGTTGTTAAACGATTTTACACAGCGGACTAAGGTTTGAGAATTCCGGACAAACAGGTGGGTGTTGGTTGATACAACGGTAAGGTTATGATCAGACCCGGTAATGTTCCAATTGTTTGATAAACTGATCCTTACGACGTTGGGAAACTGGTATGGCGTCTCCATTCGACATATGTACTTCACCACCATCGGTCTTGATAAAACGAATGGCATGATTCATATTGATCAAGTAAGAGCGATGAATGCGGAAGAAAGCATGCTCATTGAGCAAGTTTTCAAGAGCCTTTAAACTCTTGGATATTAGGATCGGGGTGCCGTTGGACAAAAAGATGGTACAATACATCCCATCTGCCTCACAGTAAATCATGTTGCTCACCTTAACGAAGGTGTATCCTGTAAAGGTTGGGAGGGCTATCTTTTCAAAGCTTCTGTTCGAGTGCAGGTAGTCGTTCAGTCCATCCAAAAGAATCTGGATTTTGGCACTTTGATGGTTTGTTTTGCCTGATAATTTCTCAATTGTTTCCTGCAGTTCAAATGCATCAATGGGTTTGAGCAAATAGTCAAAAGCCGAGAATTTAATTGCCTTTATGGCAAAATCGTCAAATGCCGTTGTAAATACGATATCGAAAGCCACACCATGAAGTTGCTCAAGCAAGTCAAAACCTGTACCATCGGGCATTTTAATATCAAGAAAAACGATCGCTGGTTTAAGTTGGTTGATCCATCGGACACCGTCCTCAACAGTATGTGCCAGTTTGATAACTTCAATCGTAGAGGAGACTTCATAAATCAGGTCTTTGAGTACCCGTGCACTGCGCTTTTCGTCATCAACAATTATTGCTTTGATCATATTCAATATCAGCTAGGTATATAGATAAATACCGTAGTTCCTGTCGCATTTTCGTGATCGTCAACCTGGTCGCTGATTTCAATTCGGATTGGCCGCTTTTGACCTTTATTGAGAAGCTCCAGGCGTTCTTCTACGATCTTCATGCCCATTGGTCGGTGATTGTATTTACCTTTTTTTTCTTGCGATTTTATCCTTCCAATACCATTATCGGTTACGGTGCAACAAATGTAATCCAGATCTTGTTGGAAGTCTATGTTAATCGTTCCTCCACCTTTCGGTATGAGTCCATGCCAGACGGCATTTTCCACAAAAGGCTGAATAAGCATTGGGGGAATGTAGGTTAAGCTCTGTTCAATTTCCTGGTCAAAATCAATCGACCATTTAAGATCGTCGTCGAACCGCAAAACTTCCATTTTTAAATAGGCCTTGAGATTTTCAATTTCTTCTTCAATACTAATCTCCGAAAGCCTTGAATTCATGAGAATTCTTCGAAACAAATTGGCCATATTGCTCAGGTTAAGCTTTGCCTCCTTGAATTTGCCGGACGACAACAACTCCTGAATTGAGGCCATCGCATTAAATGCGAAGTGGGGATTCAGCTGGGCCTGAAGAGCTTTTTGCTCAGACTGGACGGACCGCATCATAAGCCGTGATTGGCGATTCTTTATTACAACTACAGCCATAAATATAGAAAACAAGCCAAGGATTTCGAGAGCAATAAACCAGTATGACTTCCAGAAAGGTATTCGAATGGAAAACCGGATGCTTGCAGAGGTGCCGCTCCAATCCCCCTTATAATCCTTACCTAAAACTTCAAAGAAGTAATCACCTGGGGGAAGCCGCGGATAAATCAGGCTGGTGTTGTCTGTATATTGCCATTCTTCGTTCGATCCTCGAAGGCGATACTTGTAGAGTATCTGACCACCCGATTTATAGGACAGGGCGGAATAATCAATCTGAATGTGATTTTGGCTATGCTTGAATACATGACCATCCAATAGGCTGGTGTCCTGATTGTTTACACTGAACCGCTCAATGTATATTCTTGGTGTGGTCGATGCTGGTTTGAGATTGAATTTGTTAAATACAGAGAGGCCATTGTCGTTTTTGATCCAAACGAAACTGTCCAACACCAGGGTCTCATCGACCTCATCAGACAACAAGCCATTGGCATTGTTGTAATTTACTATTTCCATGGATTCCCCCCGGGCAATTCGGCTCAGACCGTTATTGGTTGAAACCCAGATAAGATTGTCATGATCGACTAACACCGAGTTGCACATGTCACTCATCAGACCATCTTCCGTAGTGATGTTCCAAATACTGTCTGGGGATATGACGACAACCCCACCTCCAACCGTCGCCAGAAAAACATCGTCGCCACGTATGTCAATTGAGGTTATTCTGTACTGAAGCAGAGGATGTGAGTTCGCCAGATTGTTTAAATTTCCGGATGCATACACACATAAACCATCACGACCACCCAACCAGATTTTGCCAAGATTGTAATCTACCTTAAAACAATCAAATGACTGGTGTTTTGGAAATTTTGCCAATAACCTGAGGTGGTTTGTAGACAAATCATAAACATAGAGAGTATGCCCGTTCAGAATCAAGAGGGAGTCCATATATTTTTGCATTTGCTGGGTCCCACGGACCTTGAGAGTTGCTCGACGGCCAGTTTTAAGAAGATTTACGATTGACGCAGTGCCATCGGTAAAGAGGCCTGAAATGAAGAGTGAACCATCTGAATCAGCAGGAGCGCAGACAAGAGTGCCTTTGGTGTTTTTCTCAGATTCCATTCGATCAACATTTAACTGAAGGGAACTGTTATACTGAATTCGGGTAATGGGCTGATTCTGATAAAATCCCAGATAAATGGTATTTCCACGACCATCAATGTCGTTAATACGTTTATTATTGAAAAATCGTGTGGATCGAAGACATTTAATACCGAATGAGGGAATGTAAAAGACACCATCGTTCAATGTGGTAAGCCAGATTCCACCTTCACGATCGTTACAAATCCAGGTCACAATCTTATCCTGAAGGAAGGAATACAGAACCTCACCTGAAATTGGATCATGAACCAGTATTCCACTGTCTCGGGTTGCGATCCAGATGTTGTTTTCAGGATCGCTGAACAGACCAAATGTACTTGGAGATTGATAGCAAAACCTCAACTTGACAGATTTGTTGTTGACATGATAGATACAATTACGAAATGAAACCAGCATAGAGGTGTCTGACAATTGATACAAGCTAAACCCTTCTGCCGATTTAGTTACTGGGTTGTCATAGTACTCCGGATTTCTACCTGTTCGCTGAATTGAGAGACCCTTCAGCTTTTGATTTTCCTTATAATTCCATAAAAACTCCCCTGTTGTATTTTGATGTATTATGGCATAACACGTCGTATCGCGATCGTGGAAATTAAACTGTTCAATTGAACCGTCCGTCCTAATTTTTAGGTACCGTTTGTCTGGAGGTGCATATTTAAATCCAACAATGATCTCATCGTTTTCGGTGACAATCATACTACAAGGCACCTTGTATCTTTTTAAGTGTTTTAGAGCCGTATTTGCTTTGCAGTTGTACATCTTCCCATTTTCGAAATAGGATAATTGTTTTGAGTATGTAAAGAACCATATACGCTTTCGGTAATCTTCGTAAACGCCTAAAACGCTATTGTCACACAAGCCGAGCTGGGTAGTAAAAACCTGGAATTGGTAGCCGTTATACCTTACCGCTCCGCGATCAGTTGCAAACCACATGTAACCCCTAGAATCCTGAATGACCATATATACCTCGGAACTCGGTAAGCCGTCTTCAACGCTAAAGTGCTTAATGACTGGTTCAGCCCGCTGCCCATGTACCTCGAGAACGGATACAATGAACAGAAGGAAAAGGCTAATATTCTTCACCGTGTAAGCCATATCGTAGTTACATGTAGTCGCTCAATGTTTAAGAACAATATTGCATAATATTCGAGGTAGTGGTAATAACGAAATTGTTTGCAGATATAAGGCATTCAATCAAATACCAATTAATCCATTGGATTCATTTCAAATTAAGTAAACCAATTTCAATATTTCAAAGAATGGTAATGTACGTATCTTGGTTCTTTAGCATTAATTCCATAGGGAGCTATGCCAATAGAGGCTTTACGATTAATGATTGCTTTAGCTCATACGATACCACTCAGCAATATCTGGGTAATAATTACCAAATGAAGCATATGTCAAATTGGAAAACCCTAATTTGAATTCCATTCTAATTTTTCCTGAATATAAAACGAATTCGTTGTGAAAGCCCAATTTGCATATGTAATTCTATAAAAACGGTCACATCTAACTATTTTTTTTTACGGCAAAATTATTGGCACAAAATATCCCGTTCACTCTGGGAACGGGTTTTGGCAATTGCATTCATCATAGCTTTAACGCTTACGCCGTAGCTTCAACGCTTACACCGAAGCCTCAGCATAGGTTGTAGCGCTGTCGCTAGCGAAGATGAAATTAAAACGAGTGGCTCGTAGGGGCCTTAAGTCGAACATATTTAAACAGATCATTTTCAAGTTATATTCATTTAGTCCGCGAGCTCCTAGGATTCAACGGTCAGCGGTTTGCTTTGAATTGCGTTATTCAAACATCCTGTTAAATGCTTTGTGTGTTGTGGTACAATTAACGGTGCAATTGAGCAAATTGCTGTTCATGGTTTATTTAAAGGATTCTATTTTATTGAGATACGAAATCAACAACTTAAAACATTTCGAACCGGTTTTAATAAACTTTAGCAGCCTAGGAGCTGAAGGAATGAAGAGCTTGTTTGAATTGTCTAAGGAAAGGTAAGAATTTAAGTTTCGTTGTATGTTTGTTTTCTACAAAATCACGTATCCATCATAATTGCGTTCATTTCAGACAAACCATATATTAGACTTTGAAAATGAATTTTTTTATTAAACGATCACCATTAAATACGTTTATATGAGAACGATACATTTACTATTAATAGTTGTATTAGGAGCCTTATCTGGATATGCTCAAACCTTTGTAACTCCTGTTCTCGATACAGGTACTTGGGTAGGGGGCGCGCGAACATTTAGCTTAAAAATGCAAACTGGTACAACAGAATTTTTTCCTGGAATTCAAACCCAAACAGCCGGTTACAATCAAAATTACCTGGGACCTACCTTGCAAATTCGAAAGGGAGATAGTGTTGTAATTAGGGTTGTTAATAATCTTTCATGGAATGTAAATTCAACGACCCATTGGCATGGCATGCATTTACCGGCAGAGATGGATGGTGGCCCACATTCTCCCATAGAACCTAATAAAACATGGACGGCGACTTGGAAAATGTTAAATCGGGCCAGCACCTATTGGTACCACCCTCATCCTCACTCATCAAATGGTCTTAGAGACACTCTGAATACAACCAGTTGGCAAGTGTATCAAGGGCTCGCAGGTTTGATGATCGTTAGAGACAAAGAAACAGATACGCTGGGTCTTCCGTCAACCTATGGGGTTGATGAATTTCCAATCATTCTTCAAGACAAATCTTTTGTTGCAGACCAATCACGTTTTGCACCCGTACCACCTCAAGGATCAGGTCTTGCAAATTTGCGTCGTGGTAAATCAATCTTAGTAAATGGTGTTATAACGCCAGTATTGGAAACACCATCTCAAATGGTCAGATTACGGTTTTTAAACGCGTCCAATGCACGTGTTTACAAGATTGGCTTTAGCGATAATCGACCTTTTGATGTCATCGGTTCAGATGGCGGAATTTTGGAGAAGTCTACCTCAACTACCCGGCTGGATATAACAGCAGCGGAGAGGTATGAAATAATAGTAGACTTTGGTGGAAGCAATGGAAAAGAGATCAAGCTTATGGCCTATAATTCTGAGATGGAGCCGTTTAATTATAACCCAGGAGGTGGTCGAGGTAATGTCTATTGGAATCCACCATTGCAAGATGATTACGATGTGCAGGATTTTGAAATTATGACTTTTAAAGTTGGGGCCACGGTCGGGACACCCGTGACAAGTTATAACACAAATTTGACCGACATTCAGTTGATTCCGGAAAATTCAGCGGATAATTTGACTAATCCAAGAACCTTTGAGCTGTCCCCACCTCCTATAGGACAAACAGGTGGTTTTACCATTAACGGGCTTGTGTTTGACCCTACTAGAATAGATGATACAATTAACCTTGGGGCAACCGAAATCTGGGATATAACAAATATTGCAACCATGGCTCACCCCTTCCACATTCATGGCAATTCATTTCAAATTGTTTCAAGAAAAAATGGTTGGCGAGAGAACTATGAATGGGAGAAAGGATGGAAAGACGTGGTTGTTGTTCATTCAATGGAGACCGTTCGAATCATCAAGAAATTTGAAGATTACGCTGATCCGCAAGGACCATATATGTCCCACTGCCATATTTTGGAACATGAGGACATCGGAATGATGACACACTGGGTTGTTATTGATCCAAATGTTGGTGTGGGGCCGGGTATAAAACTGAACGACGATATAGGTTTTTCTATTTTTCCAAATCCTTCGAATGGAACGGTCAATATTAAGTTGAATATTGACGTCAGTGGTGAATACACGATAAAATTGTTTAATCAAAATGGCTGGTTGGTTCAAACTGTGATTGACAACACATATTTAACTGTTGGAAATCATCGATATTTAATAACCCTTGATGGAATTTATTCAGGGTTATACCATGTTCAAATTATCTCTGGCACTCAATGTATAACAAGGAAAATACTGATTTTCGAATAAGGATTCTGTCGCATTAACTTGTCCAATTTGCCAAATCTTTAGATTTGCTCCTTTAAACTAATCCTATGTACAAGCGTCACAGATATCCCAAAGCAATAATCCTTCAAGCGGTTTACTTTAAACTCAGATTCACCTTGAGTTATCGAGATGTAGAAGAAGTATTGAGAATAAGAGGTGTGAAAGTAGACCATTCTACTATTCCGTAGCCTCAACAAATCTCCGGCGTTGATTGTCGAGCTAGAAAGTGGACGATAAATGTCTTAGCAAAGCCCCAACCTGTTGGTTTGGGGTTTTTCCTACTTGCAGTAGGCCGTAGGCTCCTTAAGTCGAACATTGCTGCGGCGTATGCAGCTGATAAACAGCGTATTATGTTTCTACAGTTGTGGAAAAGTTGAAAGATTTGATTTTAATTTTCAACTGTATGATAGCTGAATAAACTGATTCAAGGCGTCAGAATCCACCCAGTGAACATGATCAGAAATCGAGGTCATTAACATCATCAGGAAGAATCAAATCCAAGATTTTAGAACTAGTTGGTTTGAGACATTTAAGTCTTTGGCAGCTTAGAAAACTCGACAATCAGTAATTATTAGATTCAAACGGAATTAATGCGACAGAACCCATCCGTTACATTTATACCGTTGTGTGCCATATGTGATTGTTCCGTTTTTGACAGAATACTTGCCATCAACATTTCTGGAACATTACCCCTTTTTTTGGTGGCTTTAAACCGCTAAAAATGGAAGAAATTAGACATAGTATCAAAATGTAGATGCCCAGGTCTCCCCTTGCAAATAAGGTTTATTTGTTTAGTTGACAAAAGTGCCATAACACACCAGACGGGTCGTGCATAAATAATTCTCGTCCCCAATCAAAGGTTTTTATTCCTGTAAGTCG
>CAYZWM010000146.1:10180-10850 GCA_964482155.1 uncultured Chitinophagaceae bacterium
GTGCAAGCCTTTTGCTAGTAATTCTCTTTCGTATTTTTCTATATCATCTATTTCCAGATATATCATTGAATTGTTAACCCATTTTTTTTGATAATAATTTTGTAACCAAAATCCTAATTGGTCATTTACTTTAACCTCACAATATTTTTCACCGTCCATTACTTCAAACCCTAATTCCTTATAGAATCGTCTTGACTCTTGATAATTCTTTGCACCAATGAATGGTTTTATACTTTTAAATTTCATATTACAATGTTATTGGCCGTAGTATTTTTTTATAATATTTGAACAATTTGAATGTCATTCCCACCAGTGTCATTGGAAATAGCCAGTTTTGCAGTCCCCATTTCAGCCGGTTTCATACTAAATTCAATTCAAATTTTTGTCAATCTTTCGTATCCTACTTGAACATTCTCCACATTAAATTACGTTTAACGAATTCCCGTATCAAATAATGTTTTTTGATAAACCAATGCTGGCTCAAAGTGATTTGGCGATGGTTCAAGCAGCAATTCTGCACCATCTTGTTCTTCTTTAGCCACAATAGTTAACCATCTATTGCCTTCTCCTAAGGGTAATCGAGTTTTTTTATAAACCCCAATTTTTCGGCATAGAACTTTAATACTTTTTCTTGGTCTGGAATACCGACAACTTTTATTTTCATTTTATT
>CAYZWM010000147.1:0-10646 GCA_964482155.1 uncultured Chitinophagaceae bacterium
AAGAATTTCCCAAATTACTGGATCCTTGCGATCAACAATTTTCTTCGCTGATTTTACTGTTTTTACAATGCCTCTTTCAATCAGTTTTCGAATGATAAAAGGTTTGAAAAGCTCGCTGGCCATACCTTTTGGCAAACCGCATTCGTGCAGCTTAAGGGTTGGTCCAACCACAATTACCGATCGACCAGAATAATCAACCCGCTTTCCAAGTAAGTTTTGACGGAAACGACCTTGTTTACCTTTAAGCATATCACTCAAGGATTTCAATGGTCGGTTTCCACTTGCTTTAACCGCGTTAGCACGTCTGGTATTATCAAGAAGACTATCTACTGCTTCCTGCAACATTCTCTTCTCGTTTCGAAGAATCACTTCCGGCGCTTTGATTTCCATCAATCGCTTCAAACGATTGTTTCGAATAATAACTCTTCGATACAAATCATTCAAATCGGATGTTGCAAATCTACCTCCGTCCAAAGGAACCAATGGTCTTAGTTCAGGTGGAATAACTGGAAGAATCTTCATGATCATCCATTCTGGATTATTTTCGAATCTAGAGTTTGCATCTCTAAACCCTTCAATAACCTTAAGACGTTTCAATGCCTCCGCTTTTCTTTGCTGCGAAGTTTCGTTAGCCGCTTGATGACGAAGTTTGTAAGACAACTCATCTAAGTTTAATCTAGAAAGCAAATCCCATATGGCATCAGCTCCCATTTTAGCGATAAACTTGTTCGGGTCGTTGTCTTCCAAATATTGGTTTTCTTTTGGAAGTGCATCCAAAATGTCCAGATATTCTTCTTCTGTTAAGAAGTCCAGATAGTTAATCCCATCTTCTTCCTTAACACCAGACTGTATTACTACATAACGTTCGTAGTAAATGATCATATCCAACTTTTTTGAAGGAAGACCTAGAAGGTATCCAATTTTGTTGGGTAATGATCTAAAGTACCAAATGTGAGCCACAGGAACCACCAATTCGATGTGTCCCATACGCTCTCTACGTACTTTCTTTTCCGTAACCTCCACACCACAACGATCACAAACGATGCCTTTATATCGAATCCGTTTGTATTTCCCACAGTGACATTCATAATCCTTAACCGGGCCAAAAATTCGCTCGCAGAAAAGTCCACCCATTTCTGGTTTGTAGGAACGATAGTTAATCGTTTCCGGTTTGATAACTTCTCCATTCGATCGTTGCAAAATCACCTCTGGAGATGAAAGTCCAATTCGAAGACTGGTGAAGTTACTTTTTATTTTTTGCTCTTTTTTATTGTAAGCCATTTCGTGTTTTTCTTAGTGATTTGATACCAAAAATTTAAACCAATAATCAATCAAACGTCAATTCAAGACCAAGACCTCGAAGTTCGTGTAGAAGTACGTTGAATGATTCAGGAAGTCCTGGTTCAACACTGTTGTCCCCTTTTACGATCGCTTCATAGGTTTTAGCTCTACCTGTAATGTCATCTGATTTAACTGTCAAAATCTCTCTCAATATGTTTGACGCTCCGTATGTTTCCAAAGCCCAAACTTCCATCTCCCCAAATCGTTGACCACCAAACTGTGCCTTACCACCTAACGGTTGTTGGGTAATAAGAGAGTATGGTCCAATAGAACGCGAGTGCATCTTATCATCAACCATGTGACCCAGTTTAAGCATGTATATAATACCTACCGTTGTGGGTTGATCAAATCGCTGACCCGTAAGACCGTTAAACAAATACGTCGACCCATTTGCTGGAATACCTGATTTCTTCACGTAAACCTCAATGTCTGCTTCTGAGGCTCCATCAAAAATGGGTGTCGCAAAGTTGATTCCCAACTCATCTCCAGCCCATCCTAAAACAGTCTCGTAAATTTGTCCAAGGTTCATCCGAGATGGTACACCAAGTGGGTTAAGAACGATATCCACTGGAGTTCCGTCTTCAAGGAATGGCATGTCAGCTTCTGGAACTATTCGGGCTACAATACCCTTGTTTCCGTGACGTCCCGCCATTTTATCTCCAACCTTAAGCTTACGTTTCTTAGCCAAATACACCTTCGCCATTTGCAAGATACCTGTTGGCAATTCATCACCAACACTTATCGCAAAGTGGTTACGTTTGTAATCGGTTGTTACCGCATTAATTCGAAGTTTATAGTTGTTTAAGGTCTCTGCAACAAGTTTGTTCTTGTTTTCATCAGCCGTCCAACCATTATAAGATACCGTACTGTAATCAATCTCGGTTAAGGCCTTTTGAGTAAACTTAGTTCCTTTGGAAATCACTTCCTCAAAGTATACGTTACTTACCCCTTGTGATGTTCTACCATTCACAGTTTTGAAAAGCTTTTCAACCAACGTAGACTTCAACTTAGCAAGCGTTTTTTCATGCTCTGCTACAAGCTTGGCAAGTTTAACCTTGTCGTCTGCCTTAGCTGCTTTGTCCTTCTTAACTCGGGTAAAAAGTTTCTTATCAATAACGATTCCTTCGGTAGAAGGTGATGCTTTCAAACTTGCGTCTTTAACGTCACCTGCTTTATCACCAAAAATGGCTCTAAGCAATTTCTCCTCTGGAGAAGGTTCAGACTCTCCTTTAGGTGTAATTTTACCAATAAGGATATCCCCTTCCTTGATTCGTGCACCAATTCGAATAAGGCCGTTTTCGTCCAAATTCTTTGTGGCTTCTTCACTTACATTAGGAATATCGTTGGTCAATTCTTCCTCTCCACGTTTTGTGTCACGAACCTCAAGTTCGTATTCCACAATGTGAACAGAGGTATAGTAATCGTCTTTTACAACTTTCTCGGAGATTACAATCGCATCCTCAAAGTTATACCCTTGCCATGGCATAAATGCCACTTTCAAGTTTCGACCCAATGCCAACTCACCATTGTCGGTTGCATATCCATCACACAATACCTGACCTTTAGTTACCCGATCGCCTTTTTTAACGATTGGTCTAAGGTTGATACACGTGTTTTGGTTGGTTCGCTGAAACTTCGCTACTGGATAGGATATTACTTCTCCAATAAACGATACAGTTCGTTGATCATCTGTCAAATCATATCGTACACGTATCTCATTTGAATCTACGTATTCCACCACACCATCATTTTCAGCGTTGATGAGGTTTCTAGAATCTTCCGCTATCTTTTGCTCAAGTCCAGTACCAACAATAGGTGCTTCAGGTCGAAGCAACGGTACTGCCTGACGTTGCATGTTCGATCCCATCAGGGCTCTGTTCGCATCGTCATGCTCAAGGAAAGGAATTAATGAAGCAGCAATCGAAACAATTTGGTTCGGTGCAACGTCCATGAAATCTACCTCACTTGGCTTTACAATTGGAAAATCACCTTCGTTTCTGGCTTTAACCTCATCGTTGACAAACTTACCCTCTTTAGAAATTGGAGCGTTTGCCTGAGCAATGATTTTCGTATCCTCTTCTTCCGCACTCAAATAGATAACTTCATCAACCACTTTCCCGTTCGTTACTTTTCGGTACGGAGTTTCGATAAAGCCCATGCCATTAATCTTAGCATGTACACATAAGGAAGATATCAGACCAATGTTTGGCCCTTCCGGTGTTTCAATCGTACAGAGTCTACCATAGTGTGTATAGTGAACATCCCGTACTTCGAAACCAGCTCGATCTCTTGAAAGACCACCAGGTCCAAGAGCTGACATTCTTCTTTTGTGCGTAATCTCGGCCAATGGATTTGTTTGATCCATAAACTGAGACAACTGGTTCGTTCCAAAGAACGAATTGATCACTGAAGACAACGTTCTTGCGTTGATCAGATCAGTAGGTGTAAATACTTCGTTGTCACGTATGTTCATACGCTCACGAATGGTACGAGCCATTCTGGCAAGACCTACACCAAATTGAGAGTACAATTGCTCTCCAACTGTTCTTACCCGTCTGTTACTCAAGTGGTCAATATCATCGACATCTGTTCTTGAGTTACTCAATTCAATAAGATATTGAATGATAAGGATAATATCTTCGTTGGTTAAAACCCGAGTATCCGAAGACGTCTCTAGTTTTAACTTCTTGTTAATTCTGTATCGTCCAACTTCTCCTAAATCGTACCGTTTATCTGAGAAGAACAATCGGTCAATAATACCTCTTGCTGTTTCTTCATCAGGTGGATCCGTGTTTCGAAGTTGACGGTAGATATGTTCTACAGCTTCTTTACCACTGTTTGACGTATCTTTTTGTAACGTATTATGAATAATGGCAAAATCATTTTTGTTTTCACCTTCTTTACTCAGAATAATGGTTTTAACACCAGCATCTATGATTTCGTTGATATGTTCTTCTTCAAGAATCGTATCCCGTTCAATCACGACTTCGTTACGTTCAATAGACACAACCTCACCTGTATCCTCATCCACGAAATCCTCAATCCAGGATCGAAGGACTCTAGCGGCAAGTTGTCTACCAATACATCTTTTCAGTCCTGCTTTAGAAACTTTAATTTCTTCTGCTAACCCAAAGATGTCTAAAATATCTTTATCCGTTTCGTACCCAATTGCTCTCAACAATGTGGTTACCGGGAATTTTTTCTTTCTATCGATGTACGCATACATTACGTTGTTTACATCGGTAGCAAACTCAATCCAACTTCCTTTAAAAGGAATAACTCGAGCTGAATAAAGCTTTGTACCATTGGTATGGTACGACTGTGCAAAGAATACACCTGGAGATCTGTGAAGCTGAGAAACGATTACTCGCTCAGATCCATTGATAATAAAAGTCCCTCTTGGTGTCATGTAAGGAATTGTTCCCAAGTACACATCTTGTACTATAGTTTCAAAATCCTCATGTTCCATATCGTTACATGAAAGCTTCAATTTAGCTTTCAGAGGCACAGCATAAGTTAACCCTCTATCAACGCACTCCGCCATTGTATAGCGAGGTGGGTCTACGAAGTAGTCCAGAAACTCTAAAACAAAAATGTTACGAGAATCGGTGATAGGAAAATTTTCGCTAAACACCTTGAAGAGACCTTCATTGGCTCTATCTTCTGACGACGTTGCAAGTTGGAAAAACTCTTGAAACGATTGTACCTGGACATCAAGAAAATCAGGGTATTCGATGATTTTCGGAATCCTGGCAAAACTTATTCTTTCTTTTTTATTTTGAACTGTTGACAAGGCTATAATATTTAGGGTTAGTGCATATTAAAAAACACAATTGTACTGAAACACAGATAGACCCTCAGATTTCTCTGGGGTCTATTGTGATAATGAATTGTTATCTTACTTGACTTCAACTTCAGCTCCTGCTTCTTCAAGTTTAGCTTTCAAAGCATCTGCTTCGTCTTTTGCTACATTTCCTTGATTTCTTTTGGAGCTGCGTCAACTATTGCTTTTGCTTCCATCAAACCTAAGCCAGTAAGTTCTTTTACTGCTTTAACTACTTGAAGTTTAGCGGGACCTGCTGATTTAAGAATAACAGTAAATTCTGTTTGTTCTTCACCTGCTGCTGCGCCACCATCGGCTGCTGGACCTGCTGCAACTGCTACTGCCGCTGCTGCTGGTTCGATGCCATATTCGTCTTTTAAGATGTCAGCTAATTCGTTTACCTCTTTTACGGTAAGATTTACTAACTGTTCTGCAAATTCTTTTAAGTCTGCCATTTTCGTAACTTTTTAAAGTTTTTTGTAAAAATTAATTTTCTTTTTCGGATAAGGTTTTAAGAAGACCCGATAATGTTGCACCACCAGATTGAAGTGATGAAATAACATTTTTCGCAGGCGATTGAAGCAATCCGATAATTTCTCCAATTAAATCCTCTTTTGATTTGTAATTCGTCAAGATGTCTAATTGGTCATCACCAATGTAGACGTTACTATCCAAATATGCACCCTTTAACACTGGTCTGTCGCCCTTCTTTCGGAAGTCTTTAATGGCAATGGCCGGTGCTTTTGGATTGGAAGCGAATAAGAGTGCAGTTGTCCCTACCAGGGTATCAGTAAGTTCTCCCCAATCTTTCTCAGCTCTCACGATAGCTTGTCTGATTAAGGTGTTCTTAGCTACTTGCATTTTTACTCCGTTTTTATGGAGTAATCTCCGTAGTTCGTTGTTGGTACTAGCCGTCAATTCTGAACTATCGGTTACATATATAAACTCGTAGGTATTTAAACTTTCTACAAGTTGATCAATCACTTGATTTTTTTCTTCTCGTGTCATTTTTCCTTCTTTATGAATTAAATACCTGAAACACTATTCACGTCAATCTTAATACCAGGACTCATTGTACTGGAAAGAGTAACGGATTGAAAATATGTACCCTTGGATGCTGAAGGTTTCAATCTCTGGAGAGTTTGAATAAATTCTTCTGCATTTTCCTGAATCTTCACAGCGTCGAAAGAAGACTTTCCTACTGAGCTATGTATGATTCCTGCTTTATCAACTTTAAAGTCAATTTTACCAGCCTTTACTTCTGTAACCGCTTTTCCTATTTCCATAGTAACTGTTCCAGACTTTGGATTTGGCATCAGGTTTCTTGGTCCTAAAATACGACCGAGTCTACCCAATTTCCCCATCACACTTGGCTGAGTAATAATGACGTCAACGTCAACCCATCCACCTTGAATCTTTTCGATGTACTCGTCTAACCCAACGTAATCTGCTCCTGCTTCTTTTGCTTCCTCCTCTTTGTCTGGAGTACACATTACCAAAACCCGAACATTTTTACCTGTCCCGTGTGGTAAAGAGGCAACCCCTCTTACCATCTGATTTGCTTGTCTTGGATCAACACCCAATTTGACATCCAAATCGACAGATGCATCGAACTTAGCGTAGCTAATTGTCTTCACTAAAGCCGAGGCCTCACTTATGCTATACAGCTTTTCGCTGTCAACTTTTGCAAGGGCTTCTTTTCTTTTTTTAGAAACTTTTCCCATTTTTACTTACGATACTTATTAGTTATCTTCCGGAAACTGTCCGGTAACAGTGATTCCCATGCTTCGAGCTGTACCTGCAACCATTCGCATAGCTGAGGTTACTTCGAACGCATTTAAATCCGGCATCTTATCTTCTGCGATTGTACGTACCTGGTTCCAATTTACCTTAGCCACCTTAACTCGGTTAGGCTCAGCAGAACCACTTTTGAGTTTTACGGCTTCCAATAGTTGCGATGCAACTGGTGGAGTTTTAATGATAAAGTCAAAAGACTTATCTTGATAAATCGTTATTACAACTGGTAATACCTTTCCAGCTCTGTCTTGAGTACGCCCGTTAAATTGCTTACAAAATTCAACAATGTTTACCCCTTTTGCACCTAGAGCGGGTCCAATTGGAGGAGCTGGATTTGCTGCCCCACCTTTTACTTGCAGTTTTACGTAACCTGTAATTTGCTTTGCCATCTTCTTATTCTTTTTCTACTTGTACGTAGTTTAATTCCAGTGGAGTTTTTCTTCCGAAAATCTTCACCATAACCTTCAACTTTTTCTTTTCTTCGTTTACCTCTTCAATCACGCCATTAAAACCACTGAAAGGGCCATCGTTTACTTTCACCATTTCACCAACGATGAATGGTTCAACCATGCTTTCACCACTTTCATTCGCTTCATCAACCTGTCCTAAAATTCGATTTATTTCAGCTTGACGCATTGGAATAGGATTTCCTTCTTCGTCGCCTAGAAAACCAACAACTCCGTTGATTGACTTAATGGTTGGTTGTACTTCACCTACCAAGTTGGCATTTATCATTATATAACCAGGAAAATAACTCTTCTCTCTAGAAGTCTTCTTTCCCTTTTTAATTTCGTAAACTCGCTGAGTAGGAATCAAAATTTGGGGCACAAAATCAGACAACTTTTCAAAAGCCAATTCTGACTCGATCATCGCCTTTACCTTTTTTTCCTGTCCAGTAATGGCTCTAACCACATACCACTTAAAATCGCTACTCGCTTGTTCCATTTTCCGAATTCTAGGTGTAACCTATTAGGCTACTATTAAAATAATTTATAAAGGAGGTTTGTCACTTCTGCAAAACCTTTATCAAGCACATAAACCGCCAAAGCAAAAATGATAGACGCTACAAGAACGATTACCGTGCTTTGAACCAATTCATCCCAACTAGGCCAGGTTACTTTGTTAAGTAACTCATCCAGAGTGGTGTTCCATATATTCTTTAGTTTTCCCATTGCATTATATAATCGACTGGTACAAAAAAACCGCTGCAGGAGAGACAGGGATCGAACCTGCAACTTGCGGTTTTGGAGACCGCTGCTCTACCAATTGAACTACTCTCCTATAAGTCACATAGCCGGCAATAAAATTGCCAGCTATATGCCCGTTATTCAAAATTATTATTAGTCTAAAATCTCAGTCACCTGACCTGCACCAACTGTTCTTCCACCTTCACGGATTGCAAATTTCAATCCTTTCTCCATGGCAACAGTACTTAGCAACTCAACTGTGATTGTAACGTTATCACCCGGCATAACCATTTCAGTTCCTTCAGGTAATTTAATCTCACCAGTAACGTCCGTTGTTCTCAAGTAGAACTGTGGTCGATACTTGTTAAAGAATGGAGTATGTCGTCCACCTTCTTCTTTGGAAAGAACGTATACTTCAGCTTTAAACTTAGCGTGAGGAGTTACCGAACCAGGCTTAACAATTACCATACCTCGTTTGATGTCTGTTTTTTCAACACCTCTCAACAAGATACCAGCGTTGTCTCCTGCTTCACCTCGATCTAGAAGTTTTCTAAACATCTCAACACCTGTACACGTTGAAGCCATTTTGTTAGCGCCCATACCGATCAACTCAACTGGATCACCAATGTTAATTACTCCTCGCTCAATTCTACCTGTTGCAACTGTACCTCTACCTGTAATAGAGAATACGTCTTCAACCGGCATCAAGAAATCCAGATCAACCAAACGTGGAGGAATTGGAATCCAAGAATCAACTGCATCCATTAGTTCATTAATTGAACCAACCCATTTATCGTCTCCATTCAATCCACCTAAAGCAGATCCCTGGATAATTGGTGTATTGTCTGCATCGAATCCGTAGAAATCAAGTAATTCTCTGATTTCCATTTCAACTAGCTCCAATAATTCTTCATCGTCAACCATGTCAACTTTGTTCATGAAGATTACCAATCTAGGCACCCCAACCTGACGTGCAAGAAGGATGTGTTCCTTTGTTTGTGGCATTGGTCCGTCAGTAGCCGCAACTACTAATATAGCGCCGTCCATTTGAGCAGCACCAGTAACCATGTTCTTTACGTAATCTGCGTGACCAGGACAATCAACGTGAGCGTAGTGTCTGCTTTCAGTTTCGTACTCAATGTGAGCCGTGTTGATTGTAATACCTCTTTCCTTCTCTTCTGGAGCAGAATCGATAGAAGCAAAATCCGCTTTCTCAGCCAAACCAGCGTCAGATAACACGCTAGATATAGCCGCTGTCAATGTTGTTTTTCCGTGGTCAACGTGACCAATTGTTCCAATGTTCACATGTGGTTTGGAACGGTCAAATGTTTCTTTAGCCATGACTAAATAAATTACTTTTTTAAAATTTTTAACTTTTTCGTTTCGTGAGGATTATTCTATTCTTTTGCTATGCTACTCAGAGCCAATGATGGGAATTGAACCCATGACCTCTTCCTTACCAAGGAAACGCTCTACCCCTGAGCTACATCGGCTTGTTAAAAGCCCATTTAGTCAGACAAAGCCTGAGCTACACCGGCAATAACACTGAGCGGGAGACGAGGCTCGAACCCGCGACCTACAGCTTGGAAGGCTGTCGCTCTACCAACTGAGCTACTCCCGCATAATTGCCTTCATTTTACTAAGTCCAAAAAAGAAATCCTCTTTAACTTTTTTGGTATTTCAAATAACAACGCAGTGGGGAGGGTAGGATTCGAACCTACGTAGCCGAAGCAACGGATTTACAGTCCGTCCCATTTGACCGCTCTGGTACCTCCCCCCAGATCAAAAAAAAAGAGCCATCTATTGGACTCGAACCAACGACCGGCTGATTACAAATCAGCTGCTCTACCAACTGAGCTAAGATGGCTTTTAACGCCTAACCCCACAAGCCTCTAAAAAGTGACCTGTAAATGAGCGTACAACCCCTCATTTTTAGGGTTGGCAAAAGTACATTTTATTTAAATTATTTTCAAAGAAATTTTGAAAATATTTCAAGAAGTTGCAGCAAGACGATCCTTGTACCTCTTTATTTGAACTTTTAAGGCGTCTAAAGCTAAATCCATAGCGGCCTCAAAGCTTTGTGAAGTCTGCGTTTTAAATATGCTCTGATTCTGAACATTTACCTTTACTTCTACGGTCTTATTCTCTTTGTGTCGGTTGTTTTCTACTTTCAAAAATACCTGAGAATCTACTATAGCATCACTAAACTGTTCCAGCTTAGCTAATTTCTTTTCAATATACTCTACTAATTTATGGTCTGCTTTAAAATGAATGGATTGAATTTCTATACGCATAATGCTATGATTTTGGGTGTAACTTGTAAATTTTCTTTAAATGAGCAATATCGCTCTGAGCATATATCTGAGTTGATGCTAAACTCGAATGCCCTAACAATTCTTTAATGGCTGCTATCTCTGCTCCGCTTTGTAACAAATGCGTCGCAAAACTATGGCGAAGCACATGTGGACTTTTCTTTTCGGAATTTGAATACAGCATTA
>CAYZWM010000148.1:0-10628 GCA_964482155.1 uncultured Chitinophagaceae bacterium
ATCCTAACTATGATCCAATTGACATAAAATCTACCAAAAAACTATCGCTCATGTGGTTTTCGTATAAGGCCATGCATAATCTCTTTCCTAAAATAGACCTATTCACACATTCGGAAGAAAAGAGAAATATATTTTTCCCAATCCAATTACTAAAGAATCGACTCCAAATATTACCAAACTACCCCATGATAGAATTGCATGGAGGTACACCACGTAAAATTGAAAGCGATGTTGTTCGACTCGTTTATTCCGGTGTTATTACAGAAGGTAATGCGTTGGAAGAGATCATTAGCGTACTCCATAACACCATTGACGGTAAGAAGATTAATTTAATCCTAAAGGGTTTTATTAAAGATGAATATAAGGCTAAACTCCAGAAGTACATTGCCGATACTGGAGTCAGTGATCAGGTCGAGTTTGTTTCTGTTGGCCCGTGGAAGGAAGTTCCAGAGGTTTTAAGAACTGCACATATTGGAATTCATATCTTTCATAAAGCAGATGTTATTTCTAAAACAATGGGTAAAGGTGGATCAGGGAAAGTTTTTCAGTATATCGCCGAGGGTTTGCCCGTTTTAATGAGCCCAGGATTCAAAACCAATTTCATGGAATACGATTGGGCATTTGCTACAAAACTGGATAGTACTTCTTTGTTAAAAAATATGACGGATATTGTCCAAAATTATTCATATCTAACCAAGAGTGCCGTTAGCAGTTTCAAAGAGGAGTTGAGTTGCAATCAGCAGTTTGAAATAATTTTTCATTCTTTATTTCCAAATTCCACAGAAAATTAGCCATTTAGATGACTGTAGTTCGTGGAATTGAGGAAATCATTAAGCTTCTTCCACTTAAGATAAATAACAAAAACGTGAAGCTTGTCCTTAAAGGTTTTTTGAGGCCAGATTACGAAAAAATGTTAAAGAAATTGGTTGAGGGAGCCAACGTTACCGATGAAGTGGAATTTATTGGTCTTACTCCTTATCAGGAAATAGCAAACATTACCTGTAGTTGTCACATAGGCATAGCCATATTTTCTAAAAACGACGTTATGAATCAAACGTTGGGTACTGCAAGTAATAAGATTTATGAATACGCCGCTTGCAGCCTCCCCATTTTGTATTACAACAATGCGCATTTTACGCACCATTTAGGTCATTTGAATTGGGCTTTTGGAACGGACGTCTCGGACAAATCCTTGATATCCTCGATTGAAGAAATTGACAATAACTACGACCAACTCTCAACTTCAGCTAAAAAGTCCTATCTCGAAGACCTTAACTTTGAACATCATTTTCAACCTGTAGTTGAATTCCTTAATGCTAATTAATTATATATGAAAGTATTGCTTCTTGCCGGTGGTTTTGGAACCCGATTGAGCGAAGAAACTGGGCTAAGACCTAAACCAATGGTCGAAATCGGAGGTATGCCTATTCTTTGGCACATTATGAAAATGTACTCGCAACATGGTTTTAATGACTTTGTAATCCTATTGGGTTATAAAGGGTATTATATTAAAGAATATTTTGCGAATTACTATTTACACAGCAGTGATGTGACGTTGGATCTTGCCAACAACAAAATGGAGGTTCACAACAATTACTCTGAACCCTGGAAGGTTACCTTGTTAGATACCGGTCTTCATACCATGACTGGTGGACGAATAAAACGAGCATCCGAACATATCGGTAATGAACCTTTTCTACTTACCTATGGAGATGGGGTGGCCGATGTAGATATAACCAAACTCGTTGAAGTCCATAAGCAAAAACAAGGTTTGATTACAATGACTTCAGTTCAGCCGGATGGTCGATTTGGGGCACTTATTACCGATCAGGAGGACCGCATTACCTCTTTTAAGGAAAAACCGAAAGGAGATGATGCCTGGATCAACGGAGGTTTCTTTGTGTGTGAACCTGAGGTGCTCAAGTACATCAATGACGATTCGACCATATTTGAACGAAAACCATTGGAAAGTATGGCTGAAGAAGGGAAATTGTTCACGTATCGGCACACCGGATTTTGGAAGTGCATGGATACCTTGAGAGATAAACAAAAATTGAATGAATTGTGGGATTCGAATGAAAGCCCATGGAAAACCTGGGAGTAATATGTTTGGAAAAATTTTCAAAAACAAAAAAGTACTGGTAACTGGAAATACCGGTTTTAAAGGTACGTGGATAACGCAATGGCTACGAATGCTCGGCGCAGATGTTACAGGTGTTTCGATATCTGTTCCAACAAATCCGTCCATGTTTGATACGCTAGACATTCGAAATAACATTAGCCATTACGACCTGGATATAAACGACCTTGACGAGCTCAAAAAAGTGTTTATCAAACATAAACCTGATTTTGTATTTCATCTCGCTGCTCAACCCATCGTTAAACAGTCTTATGCTGATCCTGTTGAAACGTTTCGTACCAATACATTGGGAACAGCTCACATTATGGAATGTTTACGAGAATTAGATCATCCCTGTGTAGCAACCATGATTACCAGCGACAAGTGTTATGAAAACGTAGAATGGAATTGGGGATATCGAGAAATTGACCGGGTAGGTGGTAAAGATCCATATAGTGCATCTAAAGGTGCTGCAGAGCTGGTTATTCACTCTTACATTCACTCGTTCTTTAAAACAACCCACACCAATATTAAAATCGCTTCGGTTCGAGCTGGTAATGTGATTGGTGGAGGTGATTGGGCTGCCAATCGGATCGTACCGGACACCGTTAAATCTTGGGCAAAAGAACAAGCGGTCGAAATCAGAAGTCCGAAAGCAACCAGACCATGGCAGCATGTACTGGAGCCTTTAAGTGGTTATTTGCGTTGTGCTCAGGTAATGGCAACCACTGGCAAAGGGAATACCGAAGCGTACAACTTTGGTCCAGATGCGAATCAAAACAAGAGCGTTTTAGAATTGCTTACCAAGCTATCTGAACAATGGAAATTTAATTCGGATATAGAGAAAGTGATTGTGAATGAAGAGTCAAATTTTCATGAAGCAGGGTTATTAAAATTAAACTGCGATAAAGCCCTGGCCGATCTTGATTGGAAGCCAACTATGGGGTTTGAGCAAACGATTGATTTTACGGCTTCGTGGTACTACAATTACTACAATGTAAAAGGTATAAATATGGCTCAGTTTACTGAAGATCAAATAAATCAGTACTGTGAGTATTCAAAATCTAAAGATGCGTCATGGATAAAATAGAAGGTGTTGTTGTTACACCTTTAAAGATTATTGAAGCACCAACCGGTGATATCTACCATGTGCTTAAGAATCATGATAAATCATTTTCCACTTTTGGAGAAGCCTACTTCTCGTCCGTAGGAGAGCAGGAAATAAAAGGTTGGAAAAAACATAAGAAAATGACTCTCAATATTGTTGTTCCTGTTGGTGAAATTCGGTTCGTATTGTATGACAATAGACCAGAGAGCCTAACTTCAGGACGGTTTTTGAGTTTAAACATTTCCAAGTCCAACTATTGCCGACTTACTGTACCACCTGGTATATGGATGGGTTTCCAGGGTATAGGTAAAGAGATCAACTTATTACTAAATATAGCCAGCATTCCTCATGACCCTGAGGAGGCGGATAACCTTCCTATTATCAATAACGTTTTTGAATATGATTGGTCATAGGAAAAGAGTAATCATAACAGGTGGCTTAGGTTATTTGGGCCAACGGATAGCTAAACACTTAATTGACAAAGAGTTATACGATGTTGTAATCACGTCAAGAAAAGGTGGAACACTCCCAGGTGAGCTTAAGAAATGTCGCCTGGTCAACGTAGACCTGGGTAATTTAAGTGATGTTCGAAAACTCATAAACGAGGATGACATAATCATTCATTTGGCGGCTCCCAATGAAATTGATGCGGGAAACAATGTTCCATTGGCTTTTGAAGGAACCGTTCTTCCTACACACAATTTACTAACCGTAGCATCGGAAAAAAGAATCGATACGTTTTTCTATTTCTCTACTTTTCATGTCTATGGAAAACTAACAAACTCGTTGGTTACAGAAGACACCTTGCCCCACCCAAATCACCCCTACTCCATTGCCCATAAAGCTGGAGAAGATTTTTGTCTGGCATTTGCAGATAGATTCAATGTAAAATCGGTTGTATTTCGACTATCAAATGCGATAGGAACACCAGTAAGCCCTGAAATTAATCGTTGGTCTTTAGTGGTTAATGATCTCTGTAAACAAATCGTCTCAACAGACAAAATCGTATTAAAATCTTATGGTTCACAGCTAAGAGATTTTGTAACCATAGACCGGGTATGTCACGCCATTGACCATTTCATAGGCAAGACCAACGATAACATTGAGTCGGGTGTTTATAATTTAGGCGGTGAATCTATTTTGAGCATTTGGGAAATGGCCGAGATAGTACAACAACGTTATGAAGTCGTACTAGGTAGGAAAAGTTCTATTGTTCGAAGCGATCTCGGAAAGGAAGACACGGTAATACCATTTACGTTTTCGAATGAAAAGCTATCCGATACGGGTTTCCAATACCCGAATGACGTCCAAACCGCCATTGACGAGACACTCCTTTTTTGCAAAAACCAATTCGCCCTAAATGATTGATATACTGGTAATTTCACACGCGTGTTTTAAAGCTGTCAACAGAAGTGTTTATAGAGAATTGGCTCGGAGTGGCTATCAAATAGAATTGGTAATTCCTAAATCACTAAATTATCCTAGCGGTAGGCTGAATTGTGATCCAGAAAGAGAAGATGATCCAAAATTAACGATGCTTGATTTGAAAGGTTCGAATCCCAGAACCTACACCTATCAAGGAATTGAGGAAGTTTTGGATAAGGTAAAACCAAAATATGTTTTACTCGACAATGATCCAATTAGTCGTATGTCTCTTATAATTGGCCAATTGATTAGAAATAAAGCAACCAAATTAGTTTGTTTATCCTGTGAAAATCTACCTCTTGATATTAAATCCGAAATTAAAAGGCGTGGTTGGAAGTATCTTCCAATCTCAATTTTGAAGAGGTTAACACTCAAAAAAGTAAAATCAACTATTGAGACCGTCCTTACGATTAATGATGATGGGACAAAAATATTTGAGTCTGAAGGTTTTAATAGAGTGATTAAGACCCCCTTAGGTTTTGATCCACGTTATTTTTCAATTGATGATTCAGTCAGACATCAATTACGGCACGATTTGGTTCAAGATAAAGATGTAAATTTAATTGCATACTTCGGCAGGCTGACTCCTGCTAAAGGAGTTCACATCCTCATTCAAGCCCTCGGCTTGTTAAAAAATGACAACTGGTTACTAATGATGGATAAATTCGATGAATATTCGTCAAACTATGAATTGAAAATTAAGGCTTTGATCAAATCCCATAGTCTTATGGATAAAGTTGTCTTTGTAAGCCCAAACCACGTTGAGATTGGTGGTTATATGAACGCTGCTGACCTGGTCATTGTACCGTCCATTTCAACTCCCAATTGGAAAGAACAATATGGTAGAGTTATTCCAGAGGCAATGGCCTGTGGAAAAACGATAATTGCCTCTAAATCAGGGGCTATTCCCGAGTTAATTGGCAAGTTTGGTTGCCTAATAGAGGAAAACAACTCTGAATTACTGGCTAAAAAAATTGATTCCTGGATTAACGGCGAAAAATTGGTTGACTATTCAGCATTGGAAATATCACAATACGCGTTGACTAATTTTAGTTTGGCTTCTCAAGTAAAAATTTTATCCAAAATTTTTGTTTAACACTTATGAAAGTTCTTATTGTCGGAAGTTCTAATGAAATTGCAATTGAAACCCTCTATTGCAACTACCTCAACAAAGAAGGTTGTGAAACATCTATTTTACCAGTTACGGACATAGTTTCGGACTCTCGAGGTAAGAACCTATTGAATAAGATTGCAATTCGGCTCAACTTTAGTCCTATTTTCAGAAAGGTAAATAAACTGCTAATTGAAAAAGCAAACAACGACAAACCTGATATTATATGGATATTTAAAGGTCTGCACATCACTCCAGAAACGCTAATTGAATTGAGGAGAAATTTTTTTCTGGCAAACTACAACCCCGACCATCCATATATCATTGCAGGTAGAGGAAGTGGTAATCATAATGTAAAGAACTCTGTGGGACTTTATCATCTCCATTTATGCTATCATTCTATACTGCAAAATCAGATTGAAAAAGAATTCAAAATTCCAACTCGGTTTTTACCATTCGGATACCAACTTGGTAATGAGCAATATGAACGTATCAACAGAGTAAAAGACATTAATAAGTTGTGTTTCATAGGTAACCCGGACGCGATTAGAATAAATACTATAAATTATCTCGCCTCCAATGGTATCAAAATTGACTTATATGGACACGGCTGGTCTAATACATCGTTGAATGGTTTGGAAAATGTTTCAACTCACGATGCCTTATATGGTATTAAATTTTGGGAGAAGCTAAGATCTTATAGACTACAACTCAATATATTCCGAGATCATAATGTTGGTTCTCACAATATGAGAACCTTCGAAATCCCCGCCGTTGGAGGAATTCAACTTGCCCCATACAGTGACGAACAAGCTCAATTTTTTTTAGAAGATGAAGAAATATTTTACTATCGAAACAATGATGAACTTCTAAAAAAGGTTCGTTTTATACTGAATTTAGATCTTCAAACTGCCAATCATATTAGAGATAAGGCTCGGAACCGAAGTACCAGTTCCATGTATAACTATCAAAATCGTGCTAAACAGGTCCTCGATTTTTTTAATGAATTTATAAATCCTTGAAGTTTAATTTCCTTCCTGTTCTATCAATTGGGCTATTGTACTTTACACAATCCAAGCTTGGCATTGACGTTGCAATAATCTCAATATTTCTTTTTTTGGTGATTCTTTTGATTTCCAAAATGACCAAAGAAATTTCGATTACTTATTTAATGGCCTCTTTGGCCGTATTACAATGGTTAGTGGGTCCGGTGGTTTATTTCTCTGATCTCAATCCAGGCATGGTTATAGAAATAAGTAAAATGCAGGTTGGCTATGAAGAGTACTTTGCTTTTGCATTCCCTGCCACAGTAAGCTTTTGTATAGGCCTTTGCCTTTTTAAAGTCAGTGATCTTAAGCTTCAAATCACCATTGACAAAATCAAACAGAAGTTACCACAGTTAAGCCTCCTGGCAAGAAATCTTATTATCATTGCCTTCCTTGCCGATATTTTACTCCCACTAGTACCTGTGGCAATTAGGCAGTATGTCACATTTATAGGATATTTAAAATACATGGGGCTTGCCCTCCTTTTCTTAAATGCCTTCTTTAACCGTTCCAGAAAATCGTTAATATATGTATGTCTCTCTGGTTTCTTAATTATTCTAATGACCATCAAAAGTCTCATGTTTGGTGACTTTGTGTTTGCAATAGCCCTAATTTCCTTAATCGTGTTGCCATTTATCAAAACACGATTCATTTATCGAATTAGTTCAATAGTATTATTGACCCTTACTATTATAGTTATTCAATTGGTGAAACCTATTTCTCGTGCTTACTACTGGGAAGCTAAAGGCGAAACCTCTATGACTGGCTTAGTTCATAAAATCAAAAACAACAAAATATTAAGTGTCGATAACCTCAAATCTGAAGGTTTTATGGGGTACAGTATTGCTAGGTTTAATCAGGGTTCCGTAGTCTCATGGACAATGAGTAGGGTTCCTCGAAACGTTCCTTTTGAAAATGGGAAGACCATAATAAGTTCAACCTTAGGCTCTTTCATTCCAAGATTAGTTTGGCCTAGTAAACCAGTTGCGGGGAAAGCGATGTATCAAAAATATACTGGTTTAGACTTAAAGAGTTCGTCTTATGGAATTTCTCAATTGGGGGAAGCCTATGTGAATTTCGGGAGTAAAGGAAGTATTCTGTTCATGTTTATCCTTGGTTTAGTCTTTAACCAAATACAAAATAGAATAGTCATTAAATCAGACTTAAAACTTGCCTTACTATTTATACTTCCAATAATCTTCCTTCATGGAATTAAAGTCGAAACCGACATAACCAGGTCACTGGGGTTTATTATTAGGTTCTTGATATTTTTGGGAATATTGAATTGGGGATTAACAACATTTACATCTAAACGAATTTTCTAAGTGAAAACTGCTATTATATCTGGAATTACCGGCCAAGATGGATCGTATCTGGCTAAGAAATTGGTCGAAAATGAGGTTCGTGTTATTGGTTTGGTAAGACATGGCACTACGAATTACTTTGGAATACAATATTTAGGTGTGGCTAATGATATAACCATTCACCCTATTGACCTTACGGATAAGGTTCAGATGGATCAATTAATAACAAAGTACCAGCCAGATTACTACTATAATTTAGCCGCCCAGAGTTCCGTTGCTCAATCCTTTAAAGACCCAGCAGGTACTGTACTATTTAACATTAGCTCGACATTAAATGCCTTAGAATCCATCCGTTTAAAGAGCCCCAAAACGCGATTTTATCAGGCTACTAGCAGTGAAATGTATGGCTCCGTTTCACAATTACCAATTACAGAAGAGACTCTGCTTAATCCTCAAAGTCCGTATGCATCTTCAAAGGCTGCTTGCCACCATTTAGTGCACAATTACCGAGAATCTTACGGGTTGCACGCCAGTTCTGGCATTTTATTTAACCACGAATCCGTTTTGCGAAAAGACGGCTTTTTTATTAAAAAAATAATCCATAATGCGTTAGATATCAAACATGGAAAAAGACATAGTCTAAAAGTAGGCAACATAGATATCAAAAGAGATTTTGGATTTGCCCCTAAGTATGTCGAAGCCATGATTCTTATGACACTTAAGGATGAATCTCAAGATTATATCATTTGCTCAGGGACCTCCGTTTCCCTAAAATCGGTCGTGCATTATGTGTTTGATACTCTAAACTTAGACAAGGACTTGATTCAATCAGATCCTTTACTGTTTAGACCCACCGAAATTCAAGATATCTATGGTGACAGTGCAAAAGCAAAAAAAGAGCTTGATTGGAAGTATGACTTATCCTTTTTTGAAGTTCTCAATATAATTATATCAGAATATGAGACTACCGTCTACAAAAAATAAAATACATTACTTCCAACGAAAAAGACGGTCTGGGCAAAACTTTAGTCTCGAACAAATATTCGAAGATCTAAGAAATCGAATATCACAACGTTACGAGACAAAGTTGGTTGAAAGCCCATACATTAGCTCTGGTATTCTTAAGAGGCTATTAAATGTACTTTATGCGCCTCTAAAACAAGGTGACGTCAACCATATTACAGGTGATATCAACTATATTGGATTCCTGCTGCGAAAAAAAAGAACCGTCTTGACTATTTTGGATTGCGGTATTCTTCTCAGAACCAAGGGTATTCGTCAAAAAGTATTAAGACTAATTTGGTTCCAACTGCCTGTTCAACGCGCAAAAATCGTCACTGTAATCTCGGAAGCAACGAAAAAACATTTACTAGACGAAGTTAAATGTGATTCAAATAAAATAAAGATCGTTCATGTTCCAATCAGCACTGATTTTAAATACGCAGAGTCTAGCTTTAACACTACCAAGCCAAAGATTTTACAGATCGGAAGTGCTCCTAACAAGAATTTAACAAGACTTGTTAAAGCTTCTGTGGGAATACCTTGCCATTTACTGATTGTCGGTAAAATCAGCAAAGACAACAAAGAACTTCTTACGGCAAATGATATAAGTTATGAAAATCATATTGCCATACCATTTTCAGAAATAATAAATCTATACAAGATTTGTGACATTGTATACTTTGCATCTACATACGAGGGATTTGGGATGCCCATTTTGGAAGCCCAGGCAACAGGTAGAGTGGTAATTACATCTAACTGTGCTTCGATGCCCGAAGTAGGAGGAGATGGAGCTCATTATGTGAATCCACTGAGCGTAGAGGAGATAAATAACGGGCTATTAACCATTATTAACAAGACCGAATATAGAAATAACTTAGTTCAAAAAGGGAAGAAGAATATCGAGAGATTTCTGCCAGAAGTTATTGCTGAAAAATATGTTTCGTTGTATGAGCAGCTTACCCTAAAATCCTAAAACACCTAAACATTCCTTGATTCAAAACTCGAAAACCCTCTTTATTGGTTCGTTTCCCAAAGAAACGAAAGGAGGAAGTTCTACGGCCAGTATGTTGCTGTTAGAGACGGCTGAGTTTAACGGAGACCATATCATTAAACTGGACTCTACCCTCGATAATATTTCCAGGAACCTGTTTACCTCCCGGATTTTTCGGGCAGTAAAAAGACTCCTATTACTTACGGCCATTCTCTTTCGCGAGAAACCAAAAAATGCCCTCATATTTTGTGGACATGGCTGGGGCTTTGTCGAAAAAGGCCTTATGATCTTTTACTTGAAATTGTTTCGTGTTGAATCGATTATTGCCCCTAATTCAGGTCTCATTTTAAGAAGCATCGAACAGCCCATATTTAGGTGGTTTATGAGGAATGTTTTCAAGCGGGCCAAATACGTCATTTGTCAAGGCCAATATTGGAAAGAAACGTTTAAACCATACGTCGATAACGAAGAGAAACTAAAAATTGTTAAGAATTGGTTGGCCGATGATGCCATTACAAACCC
>CAYZWM010000149.1:0-7117 GCA_964482155.1 uncultured Chitinophagaceae bacterium
TTTGGGAATGGCTTACTTCCATAGAGCACAGGCGAGATATCTGCTTGGCAATTCTAACTACTGCGAAGATGTTGATCTGGCTGGCTCAAACGGAGTGGCTAATCCACAAACGTTGCTTGGTATAGAATGTCCTTAAACCAGACCGGAACATCTTAAAACAAGTTAATCCGTTCCGAAAAAAGATATACTTCGGCCATTGGTCAACGCAATGGAGTTGCCTGCTGTGTCGTACAGCGTACAATTGAATGAGGCAAAGTATTTTACTGATTGAACTCCAAAACCTGAAAAATCAGAAATTACATTAAAGTTAAAATCGCTTCCAGTTTGATCGGCCGGAGGGTTTGATGTACTCCAGAAACTTCCGTCGGACGCCAGGTAACTAATGCTCATTCCGTTGAGTGCGTCTTCCGAAAATGGCACATTTCCTTTTTGAAAAAAGTCAACGAACTCTTCATCGCTTACAAAACCACCTTCGGGTAGAATGAGCTTCCCTTTTTCTATTTCGACGGCTTTTGTGCTGTTAAAGTTGGAAAATGTTGAACCAAAAATAAAGGTACTTCCTCCATTCCCATTTGGCCCTGAACCTGTTCCAATTGTACTGCTAACCGAAATACCCACAAAATCTCTTGCTGCGCTGAATGCTACTTTACTTCCGTCGATCGTCGCTTCGAATTTCACGTCAGAACCTATTGTCCAGGAATCAACTGTGGGTTCATCATCGTCTCCTTTACATCCATTAACGAAAAGGAAGGCACTTGCTAAAATAAGAATGGGGATAATTGGCTTCATAATTTGATTGATTAATTGGATCAAATGTATTGATTTTTCACATACTAGTTCCCGTAGAAAAATTGAATAGCTGACCTTTTAGGCCCGATTTGACCCTTTTTTAGGTCCATATCGCCAAAAAACCACCACATCTAGTGATTTTTAGGGCATTCTTATTGCCGACATTGCATACCGTTTTATCCTCAAATGAAAACTTGCTATGTCAAATCGTTTAAAAATAGTCGATAATTGGTTGGTTGGCGATCACGTTTCAAAAGATCATATCAGTTCCAAAAACAAAACAAAGTTTGGTGCCAACTCACCCGACACTCTTATCGTACACTATACAGCTGGGAGTAGCGCTCAATCTTCGGCCTCCTACCTGGCAAGTGACAATACGGCTGCTTCTGCACACATTGTCATTGGCAGACAAGGTACCATATATCAACTTGCCCCATTTGATATAAAAACGTCTCATGCCGGAAAAAGTAGCTACGGTGGACGAACCTGGCTCAACAAATACAGCATAGGTATCGAACTTGACAACGCGGGGTTTCTCAAAAAAGTTGGTGACCAATATCAGGCCTGGTTTGGCACATTTTACCCACAAAGTGAGGTCGTTCTGGCAAGCCACAGAAATGAAACCATTTCGAGGTATTGGCATACGTTTACCGACATACAAATTGAGCTGTGTGAGACCATTTGCCAACTATTGGTTGACGAATACTCGATAAAATCCATTCTTGGGCACGAAGAAATTTCTCCAGGAAGGAAACAAGATCCGGGCCCGGCATTTCCACTCGATCAATTACGTCTTCGAATATTTTCTGACCCCCTTGATTCGGAAGACACATTTGTTGCTGGAAAAACTGGAACGGTCGTTCCCAACTTGCTTAACATACGAGAACAAGCAAGCATAGCAGGTACCATGGTGGCCAACCCCCTGACCAAAGGAAAAAAAGTAACCATTCTCGAAGAGCACAATGGGTGGTACAAGGTCAAAACCGAAATCGAAGGGTGGGTTAGTAAGGGATATATTCATCAAGATGAAGCATAAATGAACCGCCTATTATTACTTCTATTTGTTGCTGTCGTGACCTTTGGGCTGGTCATGCTTGCCTTTAAGCCCGACTTTATGTCCGATATCTGGGTATGGGTTATTGGGTTTGTAGGAGCGATAGCTGCTATTGGAAAAAAAGGACTTTCAAAAGTTAAGGGGCTTATTGATGAGAAAAAGAAACAAAAGCTTAAAGAAGATATCCTAATCGAAGACCGAAACAGGAACATCTTTTTGGCCGCAAAGCAAGCAGGAATCTCTATCGTTAAAACATCCTCAAGCCCTGGCAATGTCAACGGACTCGAAAACATCGTATCCACCAGACCGAAAGATACGTTTGCAGGCACAACGGTCACCTTACTCCGATATACCAAAGACACTGACTCGACGATCGGTTTACTTTTCATTAACGGGAAATACTTCTGTTATACCCTTGAGGATGCCTTTAATCCAATTAAAATTTCTGGAAAAACCCGTATACCTTCTGGAACGTATCACCTCAATTTTTTAAAAGAAATGACTCCTTTAACGGAGACATATAGAAATCGTTTCCCAGATTGGTTTAGTTACCACATTCATGTAGAAGATGTGCCTGGTTTTACCAAAATATACATTCACAATGGAGGAACACACGCCGACACCGCTGGTTGTATTTTGGTTTCCGATAGCCTAACGGATAGCCAAAGTGCAGAAACCTTTACAAATTCACGCGAAACCTACAAACGCCTATACACCTATTTGGGGCAAGAGCTTGCACAAGAGAATGAAGTTCGACTTGCCATTCGAGATGAAACCTGGTTTTATGAACAATATATATAGTTAACACCGAAAAACGTAAGCAATGGAATATACAGCAAAAGCAAAAAAAAGTACCCGGTTTCTTAACGTCGTACTCTTAGGCGCCATCATAGTGGTTGAACTGGTACTTATTCGTATCGTCTTTTTTGCCTTCGGACATGGAGAAGGTGTTTACAACAACATTGCCATTGGACTTATATGTTTATGGCTTGGCATTTTAATCCCGTATTACGTCTGGGCCATTTATTTCTATAATATTAACATGGGACAAACTAATGAAGATTGGGCAGCCTTCCGTGATAAAAGTACACATTACCCTGATAGCGATGCCGAGCCTCCTGCAACGAAAAACCCCAATGAGCGTGGGTCCCTGGGCCTACCACAAGGTACCATACGTGGCACCATTGCGTTGACTGTAACGATAGGGGCTATGGCCATGCTTATTGCGTCGTTTGATATGGATAACACCCTTAAGTCAAACTCATTTTTCGTAGACAATAGAGAATTCTTTAAAACGTCTTTCCTTATGGTCATTGCCTTTTATTTTGGTACTCGAGGCATTGAACAGATCCTTCAAAATCCGGTTAAATCCGGCACTCAGGTATCGGGTAACGATGTTGAGAATGCTGAGGATGCAGAGAAGAATAAAAACCTTAAAGATCTCGGTGCAGTCGGTCCAAAAGGGGTTGATAACAACCATGCAGCAAACACCAAGAATAGACATGCGTTGGGTTCTCAAGTCTCTAATCGAGTTATTGCTAGCGACTTTGAAGATGCGAATGCCAAAGGCTAAATGATGAAATATGTAATTCCATCCATAGTTGTTATCCTTCTTCTGGCGAGTGGTTGTCAGAAAAAACGGTCGTTCGTAGTGAGCAAAATAATGAGTACCGCAAAGTTGGCAACAACAGAAACCATTATTGACAAAACGGTTGTCGGCATTAAAGAAAGACGATTGGTGCGTTTGGTAAAAGTCGGGCAATCTGAGTTTGTTGCTTATTCGCAGGCTACTGTACTCACGGGTATCGATTTAACCTTGCTTGGACCCGATGACATCAAGATTTCCCAACATGCCATTGAGGTGATCCTACCGCCGATTCAAGTACTGGATTTTCAATATCCCTTTGACAGTTTTCGCATCGACTATGACTTGTCTAACCAACGATTTTTATCGGAAATCGATATCATAGACCAGGAGAACTTCTATAGGCAGGCAGAACTTGATATCCGAAAGAATCTTGACAAAATGGGCATTATAGAGGTTACGGAAACCAAAACCCGACAACTGATGACCAGCCTACTTAAGAACCTGGGTTACGAAGAAATATATATCACATTTAAAGAAGGCGAACTCATACCGCAGGTTAACCTAACGGGAGAGATAGCAACGAAACAAAAGTAGAAAAATAGACAAGATCGTTATGTTCAAGTTGATCCATATTACTGGTAATTTAATCATCCAAATTGTGTTGGTGGTAATTGCGGTACTTGTTTTTAGTTACTTCGATCCATTTGGTATACTTGGGTCCAACAAACAACGATTAAAAGATACGCCTGTAAGCGTTAGGAGCATTAAGGAGATTGGTAAACTCATTACGGCTGAATATTATGGTGAAGTCGTTTCTTCGTCGCCCGAATACCTCAATAACGAGGACGATAGTCTGGCGCAAACGTTTGAACAAGACTTGAAGGAGTTGCACAACGATTTTATAACCACGATTAAGGAAATCGCCAATACGAAGCCAAAAATCAAATCCAAAAACATCTACAAAATTTTCAAATCGGACTATCAATTTGTACGGAACGATGTCAATTTTCCTCTTTATGTTTATTACCAATGGAAATGGGACAATAAGCCCAATAAAAAGTTTAAAGAAAAAGACTTCGATAAACGGATTTCTGAAAATAAGGAGAAGCGATTTATTCGAAAATTAGTTTTGGCCTACCGAAACGATCCCAATGCACTTAAAACCATACAAAACACAGCAATACTCCAACCTCTTTTTACATCTTTCTCTGCTATTGCTACGAAAAAACGTGATCGTGCCCTTAAAAAGAGAAGGCTGGTCTTGCTCGGGCGAGGCTGGGTAAAAGCGGGTTTTGACTTTGAGACGTTTGATGCTTCCAATTTCGAATATAATGCGGGTCAAAAAACGGTTCATTTTATTGGTTTAAAACCAGAAATTTTGAGCCATACTATTAATCCGTGGTTCATTCCTGAAGAGGGTGTAGAAGGTTTTGAGTTTCTGGTGGTTCAAAAAAGAGCACGCAAAGACCCAGATATGCTCCTGAAAGTCAAAAAAGAATGCCTCAATAAATTATTTCATCAGGCTTTAAAGCGAGACATTCTTGGTAAGGCACAGGAAAATGCAAAGGTCAATTTACAAGCCTTCTTTTCTCTCCTGATGGATGACGATATTAAGGTGGTTTTTCATAATTCAGCATTGACTTATACGCAAGATGTCATTCTGGAAGATTCATCCCTGAATAACGCTGAATTCCTGTCTGTCGATATTGCCATAAAGCGAACCTTAGACGACGTAGAAATTGAAAATGCCGTTGAACGCGGCCAGGCTTTTACTCAATTGTTAAACCGTGCTTCTGTCAATAAAGAGGTTCTGGGAACTGTTCTAGATTCGGTTCATCGATTCACGTCATTAATATATACCATATGCCAGGACAGTGTGTTGGACGCTTCGGATAGCCTTTTGCTTGCCAATGCCAGAAAGGAGTTGTCATCAAAAGTGAGTCCATTAGACTCCATTTGGGTCCCTGCAAATTCCTCGAAACCGTATACCAATACTTTTATAAAAAGTCAACTCACCCTGGATTACAAGAAGACTCTTAATATCATTACAAAACTTATTAGTCGGGTAGAAATGTCTCCGATAGGCTCTACGGACATTCCCCGTATCGTCGCACCAAAAGATTCGTCGCTTTCTGTTGAGAACTGGATTGATACAACGTTTAAAAAATAAAAAAACCATGAATTGTTTGGGCCCAAAATTTTACTATGGAAATATTACAGAAAATGTATTCACATCAACACCAAAAGAAGTTAAGAATCGCTTGCTCATTTCTAAGAATCATGTAAACCACAAAATAATCTTAAACCATTTAATTGTTAAAAACAACCACTTAAGTCCCAAAAGTCGCCAAAATACTTGGTCGTAACTAATAGGCATGATTGGGCTCAATATTTTAGTATCTAATTAATTTAATAAACAGACAAATGAAAAAGACAAATTATGTTTTACCAATTCTGATTATCCTATTTGGATTTATCAGCTCGCCCGCATGGGCTCAAGATTGGGATTGTGAACTGGACAGTGCCATCCCACCACCGAGTTCATATCAAATTCTACCACCAAACACATGTGGGGCTTCTGTAGATTACAGTCCCGACTCTGCTTATTTGACTCATACTCCTATAAAACGTGTCCGAATGGTCTGGCACATTATGAGGGACGACAATGGAGGAAGTAATTTTAGCAATATTGACCTCACTGACGCTACAGCTAATGCTGACAGTGATTTTATGATCCGAGTGCTAAATGGTATGAACGATACCTATTCTAACCTCAAGTTAGAAACTCGTCAGGTTCCAACTCACCCTACACCTTTGATCACGGATTCCAGAATCAAATTTGAAATTGACCCCAGCGATATCTATTATCACGACAATACGTCAGAAATGAACAACCCCAGGTCTGGATATTGGGATCACTATAACAAGTATGTCACTAATAATTCAAGCATGACGCATAAACTAGATGCTATTCATGTTTTCTTCTATCCTCATCGATATAACAATGGAACTTCCTGGGCCAGTTCTGTCCCAAGCAATTTAATTGCTCATAATGGCGATTACGATGATGCTTTCCCTACTAATCTTTGGTATGTTACATCAGCTAGTTTAGCACATGAAATAGCTCATTGTTTAGGTTTGTATCATACAAATCGTTATGGTTACGGCCCTTGTCATTCAACCAAGAATGATGGTTGTGATGATACTCCTCCAGCAGGAACATTAAACCCTTGTCCATGTTGGAACGGTAACGCCCCAGATGGGATACACTGTTCAACAAACATGATGACTTATAATGCTCAAAAGTGGTCTTTAACCCGAGAGCAACTTGGCAGAATCCATTACCATTTGATGAATCACTCTGTTTCCAATAAGTATTGGATAAAAGATTACTGCACATACCAACCCACTGAAACCATTACCATTGCGTCCAGTGATAATCTGACCTGGTTAAACACGAGATATCTTAAAGGAGATTTGGTTATTGAAAACAATGCAACGCTTACTATAAAATGTTACGTTTCTTTACCCCAAAATGCAACGGTTATTGTAAAAGCTGGAGGCCACCTTATTCTAGATGGAGGTACTCTAGGCAATATTTGTGGAACAGGCTGGGATGGTGTCGTCGTAGAAGGAAACTCTTCTTTAAACCAGTTTGGTTCAAATCAGGGGAGTATCAAAATAAA
>CAYZWM010000149.1:7168-10559 GCA_964482155.1 uncultured Chitinophagaceae bacterium
TGAAAACGAATGGCTCAATAGATTATAACAAACTAGGTGGTTACATAAACGCAATAGATGCCATTTTTAGAAATAATAAACGAGATATTGAATTTATCAGCTATCACCCGAAAACCAGTTCTGGTCGGGAAATAAATAATCGTTCCTTTTTTACTAAATGTGAGTTCGTGAGTGACGATGAATATATTTTTTCGGGCAATACGGGTGCACATGTTAGTATGTGGGACGTAAATGGTGTTCGATTTAAAGGTTCTGTTTTCCACGATGTTAGGACGGCCATAAATATGCAACAAGATGGGAGAATTGGTATTTATAGCGTGTCATCGAATTACAATGTTGATGAATATTGTTCAACGCCATTCAATTGTCCAGGACTTCCTTCTGAGTTTAAAACGTTATCTAGTGCCATAGAAAGTTATGGTGGAGGGTCTCATGGTGTTACTATCATTAGTAATTCGATCTTTGATTCACATAAAGGTGCATTCTTGCAATGTGTAAATAACGCTAAAATCACGGCAAATGATTTTACAGTACCTCATGACGCTGCGGTAGTTGGATCAACAGACTACCCATATGGCCTTTATATAGATGAATCACAGCATTTTACTATTGAAGGAAATCAATTTACCGGAATAACTGGTTCTGGAAATGTATCAAACGGGGGAGGTGCAGGTCTGCTCATACGAAATACTGGTCCCAACAACAACGATTTCTATCGCAATAATTTTGATAATCTAAAAGTTGGGTCTCAAGGATTAAGTGAAAACCGATCTACAGGTTTGGACTTTGGGTTAACTTTTAAGTGCAACACGTATGAAGAGACGTATGACGATTTTGATATTCTTAATGATCCAAACGACCCGTACAAGATATTCGGTCAACTTGGTATAGCAGAACTTCAGGGTATCACAATGGGGTCTACACCCGATGTTCCTTATAACCAGTTTGCTAATAACAGTGCCATTCTTAATTTAAACTTAGACAATAAAGGGAACTGGATAAATTACCTATATACGGGAACACCCGTATCATCGAATTTCTATTATCCTGATAAGGTAACGTCAATAACCAACAGGTTTAGCACTACGTTAACCGACCCTTGCCCAAATCGATTGTCAATGTGGGGTTACGAACAAGCAACTGTATTAACAGAAATAGGCCTTTTCGGTCCAGTTATGATGTTGACTGTCAACACATGGGGTGGTGTAAAAGATGGTGGTTTCAACCACCAAATATTGATTAACTCCATTGAGAATGCAACAGGCGGAAATATAACCATTGTGCTAACTGAACTTCTTCAATATTCTCCGTATCTAAGTAATGACGTTCTTGCTAAAATAGCGACAATGGACAACGCGGTTTGGACTGAACAAATGATTGTTGATGTATTGTTGGCTAACCCACACTCTTCGAGGTCCGTATGGGTACAACATAACCTTGACTTGAGAATCAACCCAATATCAATGGTATATCGTGATTCATTAAATACATTAATAAACACGTATACCCATAGAGACTCTTTAGCATCTGAGAACGCATATGCCCTTGCTCATTATGATCGGTTGCTTACAGAATTGCTGCATACCTTTCGATCAGACTCCATAGTTAACGTAGACGACTTAAGTATTTGGCTTAAGCATCCCGTGAACCACAACTATCATTACGAGCTCGCTGAACTTTATTTCGATCACGGTGACGGGGTAAATTATTCTCTAACCTTAGATAGTATCCTTTTTAAATTTGACCTTGATTCTAATGAATTGACCTTTCATTCCTCGTTTGGACTACTTTTTGATCAACTCGATATATGGCAAAACGCTGGTGCAAACCTTTACGAACCAGACTCAACTAGGAAAGCCTGGTTGTTAAACTATGTGTCTAACAACACGCGTTATCCGGGAAAAGTTTATGCCTTATTAGAGGTCAATGGTATTTCCCTGAAGGACCCTAATGTATTTATTCCTCCCCCAGCACTCTCACCATTGTTTTCTTCTTTGATAGATGATATCGATGAGAAGTCCTCTCAATCACCAGTAATCTTGTTTCCTAACCCAGCCAAAAATATCGTTTCTTTAGAATGGAGAGCAAATTCAGTTCGAGCGACGATACAGGTTTTTGATCTCAATGGAAATGTAATAAAGACTGTAAACTGGGAGGGTGAACCCTCTATATCAATTGATATATCTTCGTGGTCAGCAGGCATTTACGTTGTTCAGACTCAAACCTCTGATGGAGATATTTTTGCCAACAAACTACTAATAAATCGATAATAATTCACATCAGGGCTACGATAAGTGGCCCTGATTTTTTATATTTATATTATGAACAAAGTAATCTACATTTGGTCCATAATGAGTTTATTTAACTCATCCCTTTGTGCTCAAGAAATTACAAACGAAACGCAGTTTCTTAGGCTCAATATCTCCCCAAGTCAAAGTCCACCAAACAATCTGAACATTCTGGTTGACAGTTTGTATGTAACCCAGCAAAAATTGGACACTACAAATTTTGAAATAAAAACACTATTAACAACCACTCTTGCCGCCCGTTTTATTAAATCAGGTGACCACGTTTACCAAATCAAAGATCAGGATTCTGTTCTTGTTTATGACTATTCCTTAACCATAGGTGATACTTTTCCTGTTACTTTTTATTCCATAAATCACTTGCTTATACTTGATTCGATTACAGATAAAACCTTCGCAAATGGACGTAAGTATAAACATTGGCACTTGCATACCGTTGATCCTACTGTTACGGAAAAAATTGTTTGGGTTGAAGGTTTAGGAGAACAAAACTTTGGTTGGGATTATTCATTATTCGCCAGTGTTCACCAACCTTTTGTCATTGGTATTTGCATCCGAGACACGCTCGTCAACTGGCGAAAAATAGAAGAAATCAAGCACATTTCACCATCTTGCAATTTTGACCTAATACGTAAGTCTCTTTCTCTGGATAAACTGAAGAATCATCAAATCCTCGTCTACCCAAATCCTACTTCTTCTATTCTGACCATACTTCCTGCTTCGCAATCATTTTCCTTTGGTATCATCACTAACACCAACGGTGCTGTTGTTAAGCGTTTTGAAGTCCGTGGTCAAATTGAGCTAGACATTCGCGACTTAAAGTCCGGTATATATTTCTTAATAATAGATGACGTTTGGCCTGTTCGTATTGTGGTCCTATAACATCCATCTATACATTCAACGTTTAACAACTAATCTAGTAGGCACTCTGTAATTACCAGGCCCAGGGTTTATTGTTTTGCGTTTTATTCCAGCTATTCGGAAACAACCAACTTCAACGTTTGCGGGTTTTGATTTGGGCTCGATACCACGCAAAAATAGATACCCGGTTGCCATTGGTTCACATCAATCACAAAACCCGTTTG
>CAYZWM010000150.1:0-10500 GCA_964482155.1 uncultured Chitinophagaceae bacterium
GGCGGTTAACGGTGTAAGAAAAAGGCTGATTAAAAATGCCTTAAGAAACCCACCTTTTCTGTTCAATCCCGCGAAACCGATAAGGACTGAAACCAGAACCCAAATGAGTCCCATATTGACTATTGAATATTCCCGCATGAATTATTTAATGTGCCTCCAGCCAATTGTTTCCTTCACCCACTTCAACCAGGGTAGGAACGTTTAAGGGCATGGCATGTTCCATCAAGGGTTTGATCAACATTTTTAGTCGTTCCAATTCGCTTTTATGGACGTCAAAAAGCAATTCATCATGTACCTGAAGAATCATTTTCGATTTAAACCCCTGGAGTCTTAGTGCCGCATCGATGTTAATCATGGCCAACTTAATCATATCAGCTGCCGAACCTTGTATAGGGGCGTTGGTAGCATTTCGTTCTGCAAAACCTACCACCGTTCTGTTTTGTGAATTGATATCGCGAATCTGACGTTTTCGACCTAAAATCGTCTTTACGTAACCGTGGTCTCGACAATACAAAATGGTATCATCCATAAATTTTTTGATTCCGCTAAACTGCTCAAAATATGCATCGATTAATTCCGAAGCTTCACTTCGTTTTATCTTAAGGTTTTGAGCTAAGCCCGTGGCTCCCTGGCCATAAATTAAACCGAAATTGACACTTTTGGCCTTGTACCGCTGATCTTTGGTTACATCTTCCGGCTTTATTCCAAATACTTTGGCTGCCGTTGCCGTATGAACATCCATACCATTCACAAATGCCTCGGTCATGGCTTTATCACCACTCATAGAAGCAACAATTCGCAATTCAATTTGACTGTAATCCGCAGCAACCAATATATGGTCCTCGTCTCTCGGAATAAAGGCTTTTCGTATTTCGCGCCCTTTGTCCGTACGAATTGGAATGTTCTGCAAATTGGGATTATTACTACTCAATCTACCTGTAGCCGCTACCGCCTGGGCAAAATTGGTATGTACCCGCCCGGTATTTGGGTTGACCAATTTGGGGATGGCCTCCACATACGTGCTGTTTAGTTTTTGGTTGTGGCGATACTCCAAAATCAACTTAGGTAAGGCATGTGCATCGGCCAGTTTTTGTAACGTGGCCTCATCGGTTTTATACTGACCGGTTTTAGTCTTTTTTGCCTTGGCATCAAGCTTAAGATGATTGAATAATACCTCACCAAGTTGTTTGGGCGAGGCAATGTTAAACTTCAGTCCAGAGTGCTCATAAATTTGTTGCTCAATCTCCAAAGACTCACTGACAAGTTGCTTTGAATAGTTGTTTAAGAAATCCGTATCGACGTTAACACCCTCGGTCTCCATCCGTCCTAATACAGGTATCAAAGGCACTTCTATCCGATCAAAAACCGAACGCACATCTTCACTTTTAAGCAAAGGTTCCAATTGTGCCTTAAGTTGAAGGGTAATGTCCGCGTCTTCAACCGCATATTCTGTGGCTTTGTCCAGAGGAACAGAATCAAAAGACAGTTGGTTTTTTCCTTTTTTTCCGATTAACGTCGTAATGGAAATCGGTTGGTATCCCAAAAACTTTTCAGACAAGGCATCCATGTTATGACGCTGGTCCGGTTCCAGTAAATAATGGGCCAGCATGGTATCAAAAATGGGGCCTTGCACCTCTATATCGTAGTTCCAAAGAATACGTAAGTCATACTTCGCATTTTGCAACACTTTTTCGATTTCTTTGTTTCCAAAGAATGCGTCAAACTCGTTTAGAATAGCCTTACTCTCTTCATGATTATCTGGAAAATTGACATAAAACCCAGTGCCTTCCTCAAACGAAAACGCACAACCAAGAATGCGGACCAATAAGGGGTCTAACCCAGTAGTTTCGGTGTCAAAACAAACCGTTTTCTGAGTCAGTAATTTTTGTAATAAATCAGCACGTTTTTCAATGGTATCCACTAATTGATAGTCGTGTTTAACGTCTTCAATGGTTTTGGTACCCGAAATAACGTTGGCTGCTTTTACGGCCGAAGGTTCGGAACTTGTGGTAGGCATATCGCCAAACAGGGATTGTTGGCCTCCGCTGGCTATAAATTGCGGAGATTCTCCCAAAACTCGTTTGTATAGTGTTCTGAATTCAATTTCTTCAAAGAGTCTCTTGATTTCTTCTTTGTTAACCTCTTCGATCAGCAGGCTTTCTTCATTAAACTCTACGGGAACATCTAAAATAATAGTTGCTAGTCGTTTGCTCATAAACGCCTGCTCCTTATTATCCTCTATTTTTTCTCTAAGCTTTCCTTTGAGTTCGTCGGTATGCTCATAGATGTTTTCCATGCTGCCGTATTGCTTAAGCAAGATGCTGGCTGTTTTAGGGCCTACACCCGGAACACCTGGAATATTGTCAACAGCATCGCCCATTAAACCCAGGTAATCAATAACCTGCATCGTATTATCAAGTCCGAAGCGCTCACAGACTTCGGCAGGGCCCCAAATTTCAGCCTTATTGCCTGATCGGGCTGGCTTGTACATCAATGACCTTTCCGTTACCAGTTGGCCAAAATCTTTGTCAGGCGTCATCATATAGGTAAGAAATCCTGCTTTTTCAGCTTTGTGAGCCAAGGTGCCGATTACATCATCCGCTTCATAGCCCTCAGCCTCCAAAATGGGTATGTTAAAGGCTGCGATCAACTTCCGGATATAGGGTTCTGAAAGTTTAATGTCTTCCGGCGTTTCGTCTCGATTGGCTTTGTATAAAGGGTACTCCTGTTTGCGTATATTTTCTGATTTGTGATCAAAAACTACAGCGATGTGAGTCGGTTTTTGATTTTGCAAAACATCCAATAACGTATTTGTAAATCCAAAGATTGCTGAGGTGTTTAACCCATAGGTGGTAATTCGTGGATTTTTTATAAATGCGTAATAGGCTCTAAAGATTAAAGCGTATGCATCCAAAAGGAATAATTTCTTTTCTGACATGAGACGCGAAAATTAGCCATTGCAATTGGATGAGGCAACAAAAAAGTCATAGTGTTAATTCAATTTTATGGGTGAGCAAAAATTGAAATCGGACTAACTTTGCCCTTGAATAACTGGAAATGTCAAAATATCTTATTAAATATGCTACGATCATTAATGATCACCAACGGGTTGAAAGTGATGTACTGATCAGCAATGGATTAATTCAGCAAATCGGAAACAATTTATTGGATGCTGATGCTCAAGTGATTGATGCCACAGGATTGTGGCTATTGCCAGGTCTTATTGACGATCAGGTTCATTTTCGAGAGCCAGGTTTAACCCATAAGGCAACAATTTATACGGAGGCCAAAGCAGCTGTTGCGGGTGGGATAACCAGTTTTATGGAAATGCCGAATACCAATCCTCAAGCGGTAACCCAAAAAATATTGGAAGAAAAGTATCAAGTGGCGTCAAATGCATCGTTAGCCAATTACTCGTTCTTTATGGGAACGACCAATAACAACTACGATGAAATCATGAAAACCGATCCTAAAACGGTTTGTGGTATCAAAATATTTATGGGGAGCAGTACAGGAGATATGCTGGTTGACGATGACCATATTCTATCCAAAATATTTGCGAATGCGCCAACGCTGATCGCCTTGCATTGTGAGGACGAACAGACGATTAAAACAAATACAGCAGAATATGTGGAACGTTTTGGAGAGGATATTCCATTTCGGGCTCATCCAGATATTCGAAGTCACAAAGCCTGTTACCTGTCTTCCAGCAAAGCCGTGGCATTGGCTAAGAAATATGGAACCCGTATTCACATCTTACACATCAGTACGGCAGAAGAACTTAGTTTGTTTTCTGTTGGTGATGACTTTAAAAACAAGAACATTACCTCAGAAGTGTGTGTGCATCACTTATCGTTCAATTCAACACAGTACGATGCCCTCGGTTCGAAAATGAAATGTAATCCAGCCATTAAACACAAGGAAGACCAGGAGGCGTTATGGGAAGCGCTACGCGAAGGGAAATTGGATGTTATTGCGACGGATCATGCACCCCATACGGCTGAGGAAAAAGATAATAAATACTTAGCGGCTCCTTCGGGTTTACCCTTAGTTCAACACAGTTTACAACTGATGCTGGAACATGCCAAAGAAGGTCGAATTTCTGTGGAGGAAGTGGTTAACCGAATGTGCCATAAACCGGCTGAATTGTTCGATATCGATCGTAGAGGTTTTGTTAAGGAAGGGTATTGGGCGGATTTGGTGTTGGTAGATCCGAATCAATCCCAATCGGTTGAAAAGGACAACGTGTTGTACAAATGTGGATGGTCACCGTTAGAAGGACAACGGTTTAACCACGTCATTTCCAAAACATTTGTTTCAGGCCACCTGGCTTATGATAATGGGGCTTTCGACGAAAGCAAGAAAGGTCAACGACTTCGTTTTGACCGATAGCCAGGGATGTATTCTAAGATTGAGGCTTCGCTTTTATCGATAAGATGCCGATTCTTGGAGTAAAGCATTTCTTAAAGTCCAGACTTCGTCTAAATTTGGGCCATTATAACAAGCACAATGAGAAAATACGTATTGCTTATACTTCTTCTTGGTTCGGCGGGATTTCTTTACGCCCAGAATATGGAAGACCTAGAGGTTGAGGTCCACTCTTCTGATCGCGGTTATTATCCGAACGAACCGAGTATTTGCATTAGCAAAACCAATCCAAATGTGTTGGTTGCCGGGGCGAACATCGACAACCATTATGTATCGACTAACAGCGGTAAGTTGTGGGATACTAAGACACTTAAAAGTTCTTTTGGTGTAGGGGGAGACCCGGTACTTCATTCAGACATAGACGGCAACATCTATTTTGTGCACTTGTCAAGAACGCCAGGTAAAACCAAACCCTATGGACATATTGATCGAATCGTTATTCAAACGTCTACAGATGATGGTCAAACATTTTCTGATGGAAGTTTTACGGGGTTAAATGGTTCTAAGATGCAAGACAAGCCATGGATCAGTACAGACGATTATTCCTCTCAGTTTAAAGGCAATGTGTATTTGACATGGACGGAGTTCGACAAGATTAAAAGCAAGAAAAAAAAGGACCAAAGCCGAATTCAGTTTTCCAGTTCAGCAGATAAGGGGAAAACATGGAGCGATGCAATGACCATTTCGGACGGAGTTGGAGATGCCGTTGATGGAGACCATACATTAGAAGGAGCAACAACGGCAGTTGATGGGTTGGGAAATATTTACTGCGTTTGGGCTGGGCATTATAAACTCTACTTTGACAAAAGTACCAATGGAGGAAAAAACTGGGGTATTGACAAGGTGATCTTTGATCAAACAAGTGGTTGGGCCATGGACGTGCCCCATGTCTTTAGAACCAATGGAATGCCCTTCCTTGTCGTTGACAATTCTGAAGGAGATTATACAGGTCGATTGTACCTGGTTTGGGGCGATGATGCAAATGGAGATGCCGATGTAATGTTCTCTTATTCTGACGACCAGGGAGACTCGTGGAGTCAGGCAAAAAGAGTGCATAACGATGCGGTCTCAAATGGGAAGAGTCAATATATGCCAAACGTCGCTATTGATCCAATTACAGGTCATTTGGCGGTGGTTTACTACGACCGAAGAAACAGTAAGAATAACGTGTTTAATGATGTCTATATGTCGTTAACCACGAATGGAGGAGAAAGTTTTAGAGAGTATAGATTAAACGATAAGGTGTTAAATCACATTGGACAGAGATCTTTTTCGGGAGACTATATTGATATAGATTTTTACAACGGAAAAATATCGGCAATATGGTCGGGTTTTGATGTGCAGCCTAAAGTGTATAATCGGACGATTGATGAAAAGGATTTACACCAGTTATCTCCCATTTATGAAGTTGGTCAACTGCAGTTGTTTCACAGTAATGAAGATAAGAAGGCAACCTTTTATGCGTTAGCTACCGTTCCCTGTGAGGTGAAATTAACCTTGTACAAAAAGACGTGGTTTAGTAAAAAAATGAAGGAAAAATCGACGCAATTATTCGATATCCATCATCGTCCTGGGCTTCAAGGTTATGGTGAAATTCAGATTAATGCATCCCAAAAAAGACGTCTTAAGATTGAAGCACGGATAACGGATACGGTCAAACCGAGTGATAAGAAGGCTTCGATTCAGATCGATTAGGGCGTAACAGGCTTATTTATAGCCATTTAACACCCATTTCTAGTGTCATCATAGCATGACATCAAAAAGACGATAATGCATTGACTTTTAGCGTTAAAAAACCGTATTTTGCGGACTATTTTACAAAAATGGCGAAGAACAAAAACGAAGAGACTGGAATAATATTAAAAATACAAAAGCAAACGGGATGTTTGTTGTTTGTAATTGGTGCAGCCATGTTGGCCTTTGTATTAACTGACTTTTTTAAGAGCGGATCAAGTCTCATTGGAGGGTCGAGTAATGTAGTAGGAGAAATTGCTGGTGAAGAGATTGGTTACGACCAATTGATGCTAGGTGTTGAAGAATTGAAACTCTTATATCAGGGACAGAACCTGGATGAGGATCAGTTGCGAGATCAATCCTGGAATCAAATGATTCAGGAAAAAGTCGTTAACAGAGAGTTTGACCTATTAGGCCTTGAAACCGGAACGGCAGAATTGAACGATGCAATGTTTGGGTCAAACCCAGACGAATTGGTGGTTCAGGCTTTTGCAGACTCTAATGGGAATTACAATCCAAACAGATTGAAGGATTTTATCGAGATAGATATGCAGGAAAACGAAGATGTATATCAACGGTACCTGAGAATCTTAGAAATCCCTTTAAAAGATAAAAGATCACGAGAAAAGTGGCAAAACCTGATCAATGCAGGTATTTATACAACGGGACTCGATGCTCAGTACGAATTTGACCGTGAAGAGCTTAAAATGAGCGCAATTGCCGTTGGACTTCCATACACTATGATTGCCGACTCAAGCATTCAGTATGACGACGGTGATTTAAAGGCGTTCTTAAGTGAAAATTCTGCTGACTATCAACAGTTGGCAACCCGGGATATAGAATTTGTCGTTTTAAATGTATTTCCATCAGCTGATGATTCTTTAGAAGTAAGAAAAAGTGTTGGAGATCAAATCGAGCGATTTAGAAAGTCTAAAAAAGGAAGTGACAGCGCATTTCTCGCAAACTGGAGATCGTTAAGCCCGTACAACGCACGGTTTTATAAACGTGGGGAAACAGGATTACCACCTAAAATCGAAGATCAGTTGTTTGCAGCGGATTCGGGTTCGGTAACCGAGGTAATAGAAACAAGAGGCATTTATGGAATTTATAAAGTCCTTGATTTTAAGGATGACACCATTCCGATGATGCGGGCACAACACGTTTTGCTTCCATTAGGTGGTGAATCGGAAACCAAGGTAAAAACCGTAATGGCTGATTTGAAAGCAGGTAGAACAACGTTTGCTGAGGCGTCTAAAGAAAATTACGATGGTACAAATACGAATGAAGGAGATCTTGGTTGGTTCCAAAAAGGGGGAGCCCAGGGTTCAGTACCAAAGGAAGTTAAAGATAAGGTGTTTAATTCAAGTGTAGGAAGCTACTTTACAGTGCTTTCCTCAAAAGGGCATCATGTCGTTAAGGTAACTCACGGACCCTCTCGTAAAACCATTCAAATTGGTGCTTTCGAGAGAGCAGTTAGCCCAGGTCGGAATGCCGACAGGTTAGTAGAACGCCTAGCAGGTGAAATTCAGTTTAAAGGTCTTGAAAATGAAGATTTTGAATTGGTGGCTGAAAATGAAGGACAGGCTATTCGAACTGGAACAAAAATTACGGAGAGCAAGCCAAATGTTCAGGGGATCAGAGATCCTAAGGACATTGCACGATGGTTGTTTGACAATAAGACTAAGGTAGGAGATATATCGGATGTAATTGGTTTACCGGATCGATACGTAGTCGCAAAATGTATTGCAATTCGAGAAAAAGGAACCTCAGAATTAGAGGATAACAGAGAACAAATAACGGCCGATTATATTCGAGATGAAATTGGGAATCGATTGGTGGAACAATTAAACGAGGCGCTTGTTTCTGCTAAGGACGCTCAGTCATTGGCAAAAGTGCTTAATACGGATACTAAAATAGTGCCTGTGGTTAATATGAATTCTATTCAGGTTAGTGGAGTAGGAGCGGAGCCAAAAATTGTTGGTGCGATTCTTGGTTTGAAAGATGGAAACAGATCGGAGCCTATTAAAGGTGCAGATGGGGTTTATGTAGTTTGGAATACCGGACAGGTTGAGGCTGGAGAGACTCCTGAATTTAATGCAGAAGACATGAAGGATTTATTCAATGAACGATATCGCCAAACATCTGGAGAAGCGGTAATTGGTGCGCTAAGAAAGAAAGCAAACATCATTGACCAACGATACAAATTCTTTTAAGAATAAACGATTATAAGACACAAAAGGGTTGCCAGTTGGCAACCCTTTTTTGTTAACTTCGAATGATGCCTAACGTAATACTTCTTCATGGATTTTGTGAGAATAAAAGCATGTGGAAGTTATTGGAAAACGATCTCAAGAGTGTCTGTTCAGTTCACTCCATTGACTTACCCGGGTTTGGAAACAATAATGCGGTTGTAGAGACCATAGAAGCAATAGCCCATTTCGTCTTCAATGAAATGGATAATTTGGGAATAAACAAGGCTACCATACTTGGACATTCCATGGGCGGTTACGTGGGTCTTGAAATGTTGAATCAATACCCTGCGAGAATCGAGGGGCTTGGGCTTATTCACTCCCATGCCATGGCAGATGATGAGGAGACGATAAACAAGCGGAGAAAACAAATCAAATTTTTGGAAAGGAATGACGCAATCCACTTTCTGAAACCGTTTTCGCAACAACTTTTGGGAGAGAGCAACCGAAGCAATGAAGATTTGCTGAATCAGACCCTGAACCTGGTCAAAGAAACCAACACAAAAGGTATAGTCAGCGCATTAAAGGCTATGATAAACCGAACCGATAAAACAAATCTTTTAGGTCAAACTGCCGTACCCATTTTATGGTTGGTTGGAGAAGAAGACAGCTTTATAGATCACGATGCCGTGTTAAAACAAGCCGCATCAACCAATAAAGCCATGTTGGAAATAGTAAAGGGCGCAGGGCATGTATCGATTTTTGAGCGCCCAAAGGAAAGCGCCAACATTATAAAAGATTTTTTGAAGTGGGTATACGTGGCTACTTCAGAACCTGATAGACAATAAAGCTACAGATGTAAGCCAGGCCAGTCATGTATACGAACTGAATAATTGGCCATTTAAGACGCTTTGTCTCTTTATAAACAACGGCCAGTGTGCTAAAACACTGCATGGCAAATGCATAGAAAATCATAAGCGACAATACAACAGCAATTCCATAAACCGGTTTGCCCGTTCTAGGGTCAATCTCGTTTTGCATTTTGATACGTATTCGGGTAAGGTTTTCTTCATCTTCCACACTGTAAATGGTGCTCATAGTACCTACAAACACTTCTCTTGCTGCAAATGATGTGATCAATGCTATACCAATTTTCCAATTAAAGCCCAACGGCCGAATGGCGGGTTCAATGGCTTTGCCAATATGACCAGCGTACGACTCTTCCAACGTTTCTGTGTCTTGTGGATACAAGGAATATTTGGCATTTGGAGAAGGGCCATAACTTGCCAGAAACCACAAAACGATCGAAACTATAATGATCACTTTACCTGCCTCAGTAACAAAGCTTTTGCTTTTGTTCATCACAATCATCCATATATTTTTCCATCGAGGAGGATGATATATAGGAAGCTCCATGATGAAGTAGTTTAAGCTGCGTTGCTTAATAAAGAATTTAAACACCAAAGCGGCGATTAAACTTGCAAACGTGCCAACGGTATACATGGCCAATAACATGAGCGCCTTAAGGCTTATAATGCCCAGGATATACGTATTGGGGATGGCAACCGAGATCAGTAAGGTATAAACTGGCAAACGAGCGGAGCAACTCATTAAGGGAGTAACCAGAATCGTAATGATCCTGTCCTTCCAATTTTCAATGTTTCGCGTGGCCATAATTGCGGGGATGGCACAAGCCGCACCACTGAGCAAGGGCACTACTGATTTGCCGCTTAATCCCAAACCACGTAGCATTTTATCCATTATGAAACTGACACGGGCCATATAACCCGTATCTTCAAGGATAGCCATGAAAAAGAAGAGAATAGCAATTTGAGGAATAAACACAATAACCCCAGCCAATCCGGCTATAACACCGTTAACGAGTAAGCTTCTAAACCAGCTAGGACCCATCACGTTGACCAGTGTTTTACCGAGCCAGTCAAACCCAATTTCTATAAGTTCCATTGGGTACTCTGCAAGTTTGAATACACTTTGAAAAATGATCAATAGGACTGCGGTAAAAATGAGATATCCAAAAATCGGATGGGTGAGAATCGGGTCAAATCGTTCCGTAAAGAGCCGTCTGGAATTCTTTTTCGAAACAACTTTGGTCAATAAGGCTTGAATTCGTTGGTATGTGTTTACCAAC
>CAYZWM010000151.1:0-10427 GCA_964482155.1 uncultured Chitinophagaceae bacterium
TAAATTGAGCAATAAATGCAATCTGAGAACCTATTCTAAGTGGTTTCTCTGTCTTAAATTCCACCACTTTTATATTGGAATACCACTTGGTAGCATTTTCCGGATTAGAGGCAAACCCAGAGACTACATCAATGGGTTTACCAATTTTTATTTGAGTTCTAACACGAACCATTTTATTCAATTTTCGTAACTTCTCGTACCTCAACAATACCATTGTCGAATTCGAGTATGGGACAGCCCTTAGATATCTCTACGGCTTCTTCGTAATGATCAGCTTTACACATAAGATAGCCTCCAACCATTTCCTTGCCTTCCATAAATGGTCCATCGGTTACAATTTTCTTGTTCCCCGTAACCACATGACCTGTTCCACTAAGTGGTTGAGCACCGAGCATTTTACCTTGTTCGCTTAGATCGCCCATCCATTTGCCCCATCGTTCCATGTGGGTTTGCCATGCTTCTGGAGATTTTCGTAATTCATCGCCTTCACCACCTCTGAATAACAATAGAAATTCTTTCATTTTTCTTAATTTTTATACGTTGTTTAATCAGATGACGAACTGTACGCCCCAATTAGGACATGTTATCCAAATAAATATCAACTATTCACGAATCAGTTTGAAAAAATGAACATCATCACCGTCAATAATCTCTAAAATATACATTCCAGACGCCAGATGACTCATAGGTATAATTACACGACCTTCTTCATTCGTAATATCTTCCCAAAGCCTTCTGCCTAGGGCATCGAATAGACTTAGGTCAATATCTCTTTTTACAACAGGTAGCTCAGGCCGAAATAGGACGGTCACATTGTCTTTAACCGGATTCGGAAATACAAATACACCTGGAAAATAGGGCGGATTAATAATAATGGTATCCGTCGGATCAACCGTTGTATCCTTTACAATTTTTTTCCAAATGATTTCCGTGTAGGTTGTAGCACTTTTTCCAGTCAAATCGGTCGAAGATACCGTCAAAGTATTCGTTAACGAGGTATACGAATCCCAGAGTTGAATATCGTCAATAAACCACCCTCGACCACCTTGTAAACCATCGGATACAAATCGGAAACGAATATCAATCGTATCTCCAGCAAACTCAGTCAAATCGATTGTGGTGGATATAAAACCGTCAGTCTTTCCGGTAAATGCATTTCGATTTTGTATTCGGCTAGCAGGGTTATTCTCAATAACGGAGTTATACCCACCCTGAACCATATTGTTTCCAAGGTCAACCCAGGTTCCATTATCAAGGGCTTCTACTACTGCTCCATCCCAACCATCCTCCGTGTCGAACAAGTGTTTAAACGTTAAATACGGGCTGGTGTCTTTCGAAAGGTCAAACGAATTTTCTATCCAACGGTCCGTTTGATTGGGCGCATTATTGATAAACCAACTGGTTGTTCCGCTGGTCGATTCATTCGTGCTACGTAACCATAATCCACCTCCCAAATCACTTACAGCTGTCCATCCCATGGTGTCTGTTTCGACGTCGTCAAACCAGATTAAATGTCCACCCTTATCTGGATCAATAACGCCTGTATAGGAACACACAACGGAATCGCCTGCAGCCAAATTGACCACCTTCCATTCAAACGTAGAATTGCCGGGTGTCAGACCCAAAACGCAACTGCTTTGGTCTGCCAAATAACTTCCTTCAATTCCAAGGCTGTCTTTAACAATGATTTCATCCAATGAAACACTCCCTGTGTTTTTTACCTTAAAGGTATAGGTAATGGTGTCTCCCGATTCTGCGGTTAATTCACCTATTTTTTCTACTGTATATCGGCCAAAGTTCGGAGGCAAGTCAAAGGCCTGGGTTCCATCGGTCTTGCTGTTGGTAGACGCCTGATCGGCACTAAAGCCTAAACCTCGTCTGGCAAATACATTCCAGATCAACTTGTCATTCGCACTGCCATAGCGTAATTCGTCTGCTTTTAATATGGCATCACGTCCGTCAACAAAACCAGGGCCGCAGGGTTGCAGCTTGAGGCCGTCCATAACGAGGTGCATTACCATATTGTTTCCGCCCGTACCGTAATACAAGTCGGAGTCATAGCCATATTCATCAATAAATGCCCAATAGAGATCCCAAAGCATGGTACACCATGCGCTTCCTACTCCATGCGGACGTGTAAAGTTGTTTAATTTAATATAGTCATACGTTACCGGGTTAATCGCCATATTAGTCGAATACGGAAACGGTCGTATGCCTCCTCCGGTGGTTGATTGGTTTCGAACATACGTTCCAATTCCACGTTTATCCGATCCTTGATCGCCAGGCTCATGGGTCATAACAAGCGATAAGAAATCGCTCCACCCCTCACCCATTTGTTCTGTATTGGCCAAACAACCTGAATTTGCTGGGCCACCAGTTAGTCGAACACTTATGCCATGGGTATACTCATGGACTATAATACCGTTATCAAAATCGCTATCGAAGAAGAAAACGCCTGCATTTGTGGAGTCGTATAACTTTCCAGTAACCGATTCTGTTCCCATTCTATTTTTGATCGTCGTGCCGTTGGCACGTGTAATCATTATTTGAGGAATCGATATCCCAGCACCCGTACCACCCATCACAATTGGGTTACCACCTACGTTATTGATCATAATAACACCAATAGCTCCAGCATCCTGAGCATTGGTCACTTTCTGAACAAACGTGCAACCACCTCGATCAATTACGGCGATTTTGCCACTGACTTCAGCCCCATTGGTTAAGGAATTACAACCCGAAGAACCGTCTGAACCTCCTCCATCAACCAGCGCCAATTGCGATGTTAATGGGGAAAGGGTTAAACGCGGTCCAAATCCGGATTGCACAGCACCATACTTCCCTTTTATTGCGTTGGGTATGGTTACTTCAAACAAATCACCTGTTACGCCCTGTGCCCATAAGAACATCTGCATTCTAGGGTTCCGTCCTTCCTGCAAGGGGTTAAAGTTTGCGTTATTCGTTCCGCTGCCATCCTGAGCATCGGCATTAACGAAATCAGATCCCTGACCTCCTTTACCGTAATTATTTTCTTGAAAATTACCTGAAGCCTCATCAAATCCATAGTGATACCACACATCGTGCATCAAATTATTCCAATAAAACAGATTGATAATGGCTGCATCGAGATAGTTGTCTGCCGACATTGCAATATCGAAAGGAGCTGAAAAACTCAAGGCCGCGCCTCCGTTGGGGCTCGTGCCTCCACTGTTGTTGGCATCTATATCGTCTCTGGCTCGTACATTATTTCCTCGAGTCGTATTAAACTCAGCACCTATTACCCCGTTGGTATCATGCCAGCCAAAAGGCGAAGCAATTGAATCCGCAGGATCTTCCACTACGGATCGATTGCCATGATTTGGGCTCTCTACAGGCACGGCAAACACCTCATAACTCGCGTCTGCCTGTGTTTTTTGTGAGGTTGTTATTTGTGTTACGCTTGGTTGCGTCTGTATATCTGCATGATTGCAATTCTTATGTTCACCAAAATTGCACGAAATTACTAAATCGTGCTTTGATAGTATTTGAGCATTGGTGGCATCCACATGGATATACCACGTATGGTTTTGGTCGAGTGTGACATATCGAATAAACCACGATGGTCTCAATTCTTCATTGATGTACAAATAGCCTTTTTCAATTTCTATTGGGTATTCTGATAATTCCTCGTCCGTAATACGGATCAGATCATCTCTTTTTTTTCCGGCAGGGACTGTCAACGTTTTTTCATTCAGGGTTGGATCAACCAACGCAAAATTGAAAGCCATTTCTCCATTTATTATGAACTGGTCATTATGTGGTCTACGATCCAAATGATCAATAAATCGATGAGCAACATGAACCACTTTACCGTCTTTTAGTGCAACGGTTGCCAACGCGTTGAACACGGGTAATTTATGAAAGGATTGACGTACGTAAACGTAATTTATTCCACTGCCTTCGTCGAAATAGTCGTCTGTAATAGTAATATCTTTAACCTCGGAGCTTACGAGATCAGTTTGATCCAGCAATGCTTTTTTAATGACGTCAATTTTGGAATAATTTACTTGCGAGAAAACAGGAATTAGGGTTAGACAAGCCAGGACGGAGAGAAAGATTTTCCTTATCATTTAGAGTTTTTGCGAAGGGTACCTGACAAATATCGCATTATTCGGGCGGAATACTTCGTTTCGGTGTTTTAGTAACACGGGCATGATAAATAATTTGCGTTGTTGTTGTGATTATCGTAGAAATAGAATCGAATAAACTTCGTTGATTTGGTTGGTCTTGAACCACCCAATTGACCTACCTTTGCCCATGCAAACCCCGCTGTTAAAACGTTATCCCGAATCCATGAATAGATCGTTGCGCCCCTGGAGCTCAGCCGATGAATATTTATGTACATATTACACAAAGAATCAACTCGAAAACCAACCCGGCATACTCTATAACGATTCATTCGGATATTTGACCCTACAAACGTCATTTAAAGGAAGTCAAACCGTTTGGGAGACTGCCAGTCAGCAAAAGGCTATTCAGAATAATCTAGCCCTTAATAAACAGGATAAGGAGTCCGTTCAATTTGTTTCTTTATTGGAAACACTTGAAAGCAAACCCGAAATAGGACTGATGAAACTCCCTAAATCACTGGATTTGTTTCGCTTCTACCTCCACCACTTTGCACAAAACAGTTTGCCGGATTCGAAACTCGTCGTAGGTTTTATGACACGCCATTTTACCAAACAAATGATCGAAATCGCCGAAGCCTATTTTGGTGAAGTAGAACAGTCTTTAGCCTGGAAAAAATCGCGGTTACTTATTTTGAAAAAGCCTAAAACGCTTCCTAAATATGACCCCATTCAGCAATTGACTTATCAAGAACAAGAGATCAAACAATACGCTGGTGTTTTCTCTTCAGATCATGTCGACTATGCGACCCAGTTTTTAATGGAGAACATGGATTTTCCAGGAGATGCTCAAACCGTTTTGGATTTAGCGTGTGGTAATGGCATTTTGGGGAAAACGATGTTAGCTGAAAGTGAAACAAGAAAACAACAATTAGACGTTCATTTGATCGACGACTCGCATTTGGCAATTGAAAGTGCCAAACTTAATGTAAGTGGAGACAACGTACATTTTCATCTGGGTGATGACTTAATAAATTTTGTAGATGACTCACTGGACTATGTCATGTCCAACCCTCCGTTTCATGTGGCACATGAAATTGACATCAGCTTACCTATACGTCTGTTTAAAGAAGTAAAACGATGTTTAAGACCCAACGGGCGTTTTCAGTTGGTTGGTAACATTCACTTGAACTACAAGACTCATTTAGACAAGATATTTACGAACGTGACCATTCACGGACAGAACGATAAGTTCGTTGTTTATACCTGCCAATAAAAGATCAACTCTTCAGTAACCGACGCATTTTGTGATCTTACGTCTTACAAATCCACATCGGTTCGGTTTCTCCAGCGCGTTCAAATCCTTGTTTTTGATAGAAGTCAATGGCATCATCATCAGCCGCTAACATTTGCATGTGAAATGAGCTGTAGGTCTGTTTCATTTTATCCATTATCATCTTACCAATACCTTGACCCTGATAATGTGGGTGAACCAGTAAATGAGGATAATAGACCACCAAATGACCGTCTGAAATGGAATTTCCCAAACCAACCAAACGATCTTCATCCCATGCCGTAACTAACGAATGTGAGTTTTTAAGTGCTTTTAGAAGCTGTACTGGTTTCTCGGCGGCCGACCAATTATTGATGGTATACAATTCAATAACAGCGTCCTCATCGATATCTCGGCTTTGAGACAGTTGGATTTTCATTCGATCATTTTAGCGTCGCAAGTTGGACGTTTTCATAGACATGGACAAACGAAATTTGATCACATTTCTGCGAACAGCCTTTATGTTAATATGCCCATGTATTTGAGCCATGGACCGACTTCTCCTTTGTATTGTTTCGCCATTACCCGGCTAATTTGAGCAATGTGAGCCAAATCGTGTACCACCCAACTGGACAGTAAATGACTTAAAGTAACGGTTCCAAATTCAGGATGAATACCTGTTAATTGCAGTTGGTCTACTGTTATTTCGAGATCTCTCAGTTTCTCCAGGTTACGGATTCGAAGATCTGAAAACTGGTTGAGTAACTCGGTCAATTGTTTGCCCTTGCTAATTTCTAGCTGTGCAAACCGATCAAACGGAATGAAATTCTTGTCGGTATTACTTCCTAAAATGATTTTGGTTCGAGGAATCCAATCGGTTAACTCGCCGTGAATCAAATGACCTAAAACGTCAAATGCACTCCAGGTGTCTGGCCCTTCGTTGGTGTGGGTAAAACCATCAGGCAAGTCCGTCAATAATGTTTTTAAGACGTATGGTGTCCGTTCCAGTGTATCGATTGCCTCACCCAGTTCAAACTTCATACTCCGAAGTTAAATGAATCAGCGCACACCAGCATAGGGAATACCTGTTAATTGATGCATTTCGTAGTTTAGGGTACTCAAATCATTAAAATTAAACTTTGTAAGGTCGTCGTGACCACAAGCTCGGGCAATTACCTTCATTAAGTCGTTGCTCGCATTAAAGAAGTTGGCCAATTGAGCAGCTGATTAGTCGATGATCAACCGTTTTCGTAAACCTTCTTTCTGTGTGGCTATGCCTACTGGGCAATTGTTCGAACTGCAGGCACGCATGCCCAAACAACCAATGGCTTGGAGAGCCGAATTGGACACCGCTATGGCATCTGCTCCCAGCATCATTGCTTTAGCAAAGTCTTCAGCTACCCGTAATCCACCTGTGATGACCAGGGTCACATCGCTTGCACCGCGTTTGTCTAAATACGCTCGTGCACGAGCAAGTGCCGGAATGGTGGGTACGTTTATGTTATCTCTCAATATGGTTGGAGCTGAACCTGTTCCACCGCCTCGTCCGTCTAAAATGATGTAGTCGACGCCAACCTCCAGGGCAAAATCGATATCGGCTTCAATATGACTGGCGGCTATCTTATATCCAATTTGAATACCACCGGTTTTTTCTCTGACCTCTTCGGCCATTTGTTTAAAATCCGATGCTGTAAACATATCTGGAAACGCCGCCGGTGAAATAGCCGTTTCTCCTTGTATGAGTCCGCGCACCTCGGCAATTTCTTTACTTACTTTTTTGCCGGGTAGATGTCCACCTGTACCCGTTTTTGCTCCTTGTCCACCTTTAAAATGGAAGGCTTGTGCCTTTTGGACTTTATCCCAGGAGAAACCAAATTTACCCGAAGCCAGTTCATAGAAATAACGTGAATTACTCTCTTGCTCTTGTGGCAACATGCCTCCTTCCCCACTGCAAATACCGGTTCCTGCCATTTCTGCGCCTTTGGCTAAGGAGATTTTGGCCTCACGCGATAACGCACCAAAACTCATGTCCGAGACGAACACAGGCATGTCTAAATGCAACGGTTTCTTTGCTTTCGGGCCAATTACCACACCAGTTTGTACATCTTCCTCATCGAGTAACGGTCTGCTTGCTAACTGGGCAGGAAGAAACTGAATATTCTCCCATTTAGGCAGGGTGTTTCGATCTACACCCATAGCGGCCGAAGGTCCGTGATGTCCAAAATTCTTGAGTCCGTTACGAGACAATTCCTGGATGTAGCCTGTATAGGGTTCTGTATTCTCCGGATGGGTGTCTGCATACTGCCCCAGATAGGTATCCCGATCAAAGGGCTGCGGGTATTTGACCAGAAAAGCATTGATTTCATCTTCGTCTATAACCACCGAATCACCTTCAATGTCTGCCGAAAATTTATGTAACACCTCATTATTGTTGTACTCACTAACTCCCGTATCGTAGCGATAATCCCAGCCATGAACGCCACAAATCAGGTTGTCTCCTTCAATGTGTCCGTCGGCCATCAATGCGCCACGATGCAAACACCGGCCATATAAGACCGACACCTTGTCTTCATATCGAATTACGACCAGGTCAAGGCCATTGACTTGTTTATGGGTAGGTGACTTGTCGTCAAGATCGCTCAAGGCGCACAGGGTAATTTTTTTAGTCATACGTATTTAAGGTTTCAACGGGTAAAAGCAATTTATATTAAATACGAACAGATTTAAACTCCATTCGTTTGTATGGATTGCATCTATTAGTGAATCATGTGCTTCAAATATCTATTTATTCAAGGATAACTTAGTTAATGTTCGAGCGAAGTATTAAGAGTTGGCTATTTCGCCACAAATAGAGTCGGGTTTGCATCTTGCAAGTAGGTAAAATAGTACTTTTACATTGGCTCGGTACAGAGACGTTTACAATTAGACATAAAGACAAAATGAAAGACGAAATACTGGATAAAGGTGGTGAGTTTATTGTGAAGAATCTGTTCGATAAAGGGCTAAATAATATGTTCATAATGATGGAAGGAGGATTTAATGCTCCTCCATTACAGGATTTGCAAAATGACTTAATGCAGTTTTCTCAAAAGCAAAAAGATATAATCAAAGACCTGGTAATCAATGTGATGACTGCAGCAACTCACGACTTTTTATTTAGACTCCAGGAAGAATCTGATGCCCTGGGTGAGGTATCTTTGCGGGTGGATGGAGAGGATATTGGGAAACACAGCGACGGTTTGCATGGTGAGATATTTACAGAAGAAGGTTGGTTAAGTAGATATAGTAAATATGCTGACCACCTAAAACATGACTGAGAAACTTAATGAAATCATTGAATTTGAACAGCAAAAGAAACTAAGATCGAAAAGGCCATCAACTCGACAGGTTACCGTGTAAACGAAGAGAAAGGAGACGAATGGAAGTTCAATTAAAATCGGAAATTACGTGTCCAAACTGTGGACACCAGAAGATGGAAGACATGCCTACAAACGCCTGTCAGTTCTTTTACGAATGTGAGAAATGTAAGACGCTTCTAAAACCGCATGAAGGAGACTGTTGTGTTTATTGTTCATACGGAACAGTTCCCTGCCCATCAATACAAGAAAAAAATAGTTGTTGTTAAGGAATCAACAACGCTCTGTCTTCATATCCAATTACAACCAGGTCAAGCCTCCACAATCCGTGTTTGATGTTAATATTGAGTGATGGACGACTCGTAACAACACTCCACTTCGCAATTTAACATGCAACCAGGTGGATCTAACGTTCTCCTGCCAACGTTGCGAGGTTCCTTTGTTTAACCCTTTCTATTACTTACAACCCCTTACTCATCAAAGCTGTGAACAGCATAAACGGTTAACACCTGATCCTTACTGATAGTCGTGTCATGACCATATTTAAAAACAGTGGCTTGTGCTGAATTCGCATCAGATTGGGACGATGACCACACTGGGTCTATGGTAGGCGGGTTATCTGAATGGAGTTGAAAATAAGCTAAAGGCAAATCATCTCCAGATGGTAAATGCCAATCGCTGTTCCCATCAACGGAATAGTCGTCACACGCCTTAGCAGCAATATTTGATTCCGAACATCCTGCTAGTATCTTTTCTGTATTTAATTTTGACAGATTTGACCATTGGCCTGTATCTATCTCTTTCCCTTTACATCCCCAAGGATATTCCCCTATTTTGTCGGAAAAAACGCGGCCATTCCCTTTATTTGGATTGAAGGAATAAATGTATCCTCCTTTGTATTTTTTACCAAAAAGCACAAAATGAAGGTCTGGGTTGCTTGTATAAATTTCAAATGGCGTTTCACCGTTATCCAATCGGGATTGAACGGGCACCTTGTTCAATTGAATCACAATAGATGCCGTATCGGCACCAGAAACATTACTTGCGATATACTGAGCCGTTATCGTCTTATTGTTATCGTATATGAACTTAGACTGGTCTGCGACGGTTAATACACCGGTTACTACGTTAATGTCAAGCGCTCCTGAGGGGTTTTGCTCCAATAACGAGAATATTAAATCTCCTTGGTTTGCACTTGCCGATACCGTGCCAATGACGTCGTCATTTTGGGGATATTCGTCCATTTTATGACTGAAGTCCTGGGCAGTTACGTCATTTAAATTGGTTCCACCTGGGGTAATGGAATTGTCCTTGCAGCCATACCAGGTCAGACAAATAGACAAAATACCCAGAAAGGGAAAAGGTTTGATTAGCTTCATAATAGATTTATTTCCAGCCAAAATAGTGTTTTTTTTATTGATCCTGCCTGGAACCGGTTGAAGTGAGAGCCAGAACTAGAAGGATGAGTGACTACATTCAGCAAATACTATTGTGTTTGGAACTTTTAAATGTAGATCATTTAGATTTGTACGCGTAGGCCAAAAAACAACGAAATTACAAGCAGAACCGAATTGTGAATGTAGTATTGGCGAAATTGCTTACTGGTTATGCAAAAGTGATGCGTTATTATATGAAGACGACAATTACATTTTTTATTCTAATACTTTCTATGACTTCCGTATCCGGACAGAC
>CAYZWM010000152.1:0-6069 GCA_964482155.1 uncultured Chitinophagaceae bacterium
AGCACGTAAGTTAGATGGAATTTCAGTCTTACTTACATTTTATCCGCATCCACGATTGGTGCTGTATCCAGAAGATAATGAGTTGAAACTCATTACGACCATAGAAGAAAAGGCAATATTGCTTGAAAAATTTGGCTTAGATTATTTGATTATTCTGCCTTTTACGAAGGAACTCAGTCGATTGTCCGCGTTTAGTTTTATTCGTGACGTTCTTGTTGGTCAGATTCGGATGAAGACATTTATTATTGGATATGACCATCGTTTTGGCAAAAACAGAGAAGGGTCAATCCGAGATATTCAGCAATATTCTTCAGAGTTTAAGTATAAAGTCCAACAAATTTCAGAACAGGATATTGACGACTGTATTGTAAGTTCCTCTCAAATACGCAAATCGTTGCTTAAGGGTGATTTGCAGGGAGCAAATAATTTCCTGGGTCATGAGTTTAGTTTGCGTGGAAAGGTTGTAGATGGCCAAAAAAAGGGTAAATCTCTAGGTTTTCCAACCGCAAATATCCAAATTTCCGATGTTTTTAAGATAATTCCGAAACAAGGGGTCTATGCCGTTGTTGCAATTGTAAACGGATTGAGGTACCACGGTATGTTGAATGCCGGTACAAGGCCTACCTTTAAGATCGGGAAATTGGCCATTGAAGTCCATATTTTTGACTTTAGTGAAGATATTTATGGACAAGAAATAGAAATATTGTTCGTTAAACGTTGGAGAGATGAGCGTAAATTTGACAGTTCAACGGCATTAATTGCTCAATTGGAAGTAGATAAAAAGGAAATAACAGCTTTTTTTAAATAATATGAAGTACCTGGTGAGTTTGTGGATAATCGTGTCATGGTTGGGGCTAAATGCTCAACCCATGGAATTTGATTCGTCTATGGAACGTATGGATGTTGTGGAAGTGGATTCTGCTGATACGACGTCAGCTCAGGTCAAAATGGTTGATTTTTTAAAGTTTGATACGGCGTTGATACCGTGCTCACACATTTATGACTACAGCTGGGACTCATTACATTTGGATAAACCGTGTGTTCGGCCTAGCGATACTTCCTTAAACATTATCTTAGGGCTGGTAGAAAACGAATGTGGGTATCACCATCCATGTGATGGTCCAATTACCAGTAATTTTGGATGGCGGCGTTATCGCATGCATAAAGGAATTGATATTGATCTAAACACAGGCGATCCGGTATACGCGGCTTTTGACGGTGTGGTTCGAATTGCTAAGTATAACTACGGTGGTTTCGGCAATTATGTGGTGATTAGACATTACAATGGACTGGAGACACTATACGGCCATCTCTCTGCACGAAAAGTGGTTCCCAACCAAACTGTTACAGCGGGACAGGTTATTGGCTTAGGTGGTAATACAGGAAGGTCAACTGGTTCGCACCTACATTTTGAGGTATTATATCGTGGCACGCAACTGGACCCCAATACGGTTATTTCATTTAAAGAGAATGAATTGAAGTCCGATTCACTTCATCTAACCCTAAAGGATTTTAAAAATACGGCGAAGACCAAGTCTGGATATACGCCTTCGAGTCGCCTCCATCACCGAATCAGATCTGGAGATTCACTTTGGAGAATAAGTAGACGCTATGGGACAAGTATTGATCGATTATGCAGACTGAACGGTATTAGTCGGAATTCTACGTTGAGAATTGGAAAAAGCATTCGGGTTCGATAGTCTATTCCTTCCATTGAAGAGTGTTCATAAGATGAACCATGTCTTCCTTAATAAATTCAAATACAGGGGCAACGGAGTCCGTTTTTGTACGCTCATCAAAATAAAATGATCCCCTTAGGTAGTTTGTTTTATCGTCTGTAATGTAAAAATTATAGGGAGTTGCTGAAGGACCATACAGCTCATATATCATTCCTCGATTACCATTTTTAGCATTGTAAATTTCACGCTCGTCAATAATGTCGGCCTTTATGTTGTGTTTCATTGCAAGTTTGTAGGCTTCTTCCGTTAAGGTATCTAGCTGCCCAGGTCGCGTCACCTTTTTATAGGTCAGGTAAATGGTTACGTTATACGCTGGAAATTTGATACTATACCAACACGGTTCAGTAGACTGATGAGTGTCTCTTTCGACCCGTGCATAGGTAGGGATGTCAAATTGGTAGGCACAATCTTCGTTAAAGGTTTTATATACCTTCTTAGGAAATTCAATCTTCGGATATCCATGGGGCTTAGGCGTGTAACTTGAACCACATCCATAAGCTAAAAGGACACTACAGAGAATGAATGGGAATGTTTTTAATTGCATTTCTGGATTAACGAATAATTTTAAGCTTCAGTCTCGTTAAACGTAACTTTTACGCGCTTAACACGTCTTTTGTCAGCACTTTCGATCGTAAATTCAAAATTCTGATGTTTGAGAACATCTCCTCGAACAGGAATGGCTTGATTCATTTCCATCAATAACCCACCCAGGGTATCCGCCTCTCCTTTGGCCTCTTCAAAATAATCGGCGTTTAGTTCAAAAATCTTGCACATGTCTGTCAACAGAAGCTTACCTTCAAAAATATAGGTGGTTTCGTCAAGCTTGGAGTAAACCAACTCATCTTCATCGAATTCATCCTTGAGGTCGCCAAAGATTTCTTCCAAGATATCTTCCATGGTTACGATACCCTCCGAGCCACCATATTCGTCAACCACAATGGCTAAGTGAATTCGTTTGGCTTTAAATTCTTCCAACAAATCATCAATTTTCTTGTTTTCAGGTACAAAAAAGGGCTCTCTTGTAAAGGTCTGCCACTTCTTTTTAGACTTGTTGGTCAAAACAGGTAGAAGATCTTTGATGTAGAGTATGCCTACAATTTTATCGAAGTTGTTTTCAAATACAGGAACTCGAGAATAACCCCAATCTTTAATCAAATCAATTAATTCTTGTTGATCGGTATTAATATCAACGGCCGATACATCTATACGAGGCCGCATGATCTGTTTCACCCGAATGTTTCCATAGTTGACCAGACCCTTAAGGATATTTTTCTCTTCAATGTTATCGTCTTCCGAAGCAATTTCAATTGCCTGGTTTAGTTCCTCCAACGACACCGAGTTTTGAGTTTTATTTAATCGACGGTCAATAACCGAGGTGCTTTTGGTTAATGTCCAAACAAACGGCTTGAGTATTTTCTGGGCATAAAATAATAAGGGGGAGGTTAGGTTAACCAGCCTGATGTTATTCTGAGTAGCATATATCTTTGGAATAATTTCACCGAAGAGAACCAAGATAAACGTAATTACCCCAAGCTGGAGACCGAATTGCAACCAGGAGGATAACATAAGTATTTCCCAAAGTGGCTTCAGCAACGAAGCAGATAAAACGATGATGGAAATATTTATAAAATTGTTGAGTATTAAGATGGTCGCCAACAGATTTCGGGTAGCTAAAGATCGGTTTGGGATATTGAGTAAACGCAATGCGTATTTAGAACCTCTGGTTTGCTTTTCCTCCAGGTGATTCAGATCTCCCGGCGATAAACTGAAAAAGGCATTTTCAGATCCAGAAATCAATCCCGAGAGAAAGACCAAAGCAAAAACGAATATTACCAATCCGATGGTTTGGGTAATATCACCCGCTGAAAATGTACCTTCCATCAAGGTAAACATATTAAAAATCTGTTGTTCCGGTTCTCCTTCCAATGTTTAAATATTAAAAAGGAAGATCATCAAGTTCACTTGGTTCTTGATTTGTTGGTTTCTCAGTTGCCGGAGGGGTAACCGGTTGAGATGTGTTAGATCCTGTATTGGATGAACCTTCATTTGAACGGTCTTCTTTATTTCCGAGCATTTGTAATGTATTGGCGCGTATACGGGTGGTATATTTGTCTACGCCATCTTTATCAGTCCACTTATCGGTTTTGATCTTACCTTCAATATACACTTGCCGGCCTTTGGTAAGATATTTTTCAGCAATTTTCGCAAGTGCATCCCACATTTCAATACGGTGCCACTCGGTTTGCGTTATCTTATTTCCTTGCTTATCCGTATAAGATTCGTTAGTCGCTAATGAAAAATTGGCAACTGCTCGGTCACCATCTAAATATTTTACCTCAGGATCCGATCCCAGATTACCAATTAAAATGACCTTATTTATCGACATAATTGTTTAACTCAGTTTGACGTTGTTTAAGAACTTTGCAATCAAAACGGGTACGGCGTACGTTGATTGTATTTCTTCAAAACCTACTTCAAAAATATTTGAATTTCCGTTAAAACGGAAAGATGAATCTTCAACCGTCCAAAAAACAGCATAAATTTCCTGATGAGATAAGACGTGTTTGGTCTGGAAAGCCTTATAAATTAGATTGTTACCACCGTTTAACAAATCTTTTGACTGCCTTAATATTTCTGATTCGGTTAGAGCAGATTTTGACTCGATTAGGGGAAACTCATACAAGCCTTGCCAAATACCTTTGTTTTGTCTTTGCTGAATATACGTGGTGCCAAGCTTCGTATTGAGAATGAGGTAGTTAAAATACCGTTTTGTTCGAGGCTTGGCTTTAAGTTTATGAGGTAGTTCATCTACCTTATTTGTTCGAACCGCAACACAGTCTTCCTGGAAGGGGCATGAATGACACAACGGTTTTTTGGGTGTACAATGAAGGGCACCAAACTCCATAATAGCTTGATTGTGATTGGCAGGATTACCCTGGTCCAGCAGTTCGTTGGCCAATTGTTTAAAGACCTTTGTGCCTTCAGACGAATTAATTGCAGTAGAAATACCATATAATCTTGAAAGAAATCGAAACACATTGCCATCGAGCACAGCAAACGGAAGATTGTAAGCAAAAGATAAAATGGCGGAAGCGGTATAATCTCCGATACCGGGCAACGAGACCATCTCTTTATAGGTTTTGGGGAATCTTCCATCAAATTGGTTTTTGACCTGAAGGGCACATTTTAACATATTTCGGCCTCTGGAATAGTAACCTAATCCTTGCCAGAGTTGGAGTACCTGACCTTCCGAAGCCTCAGCGAAATCGTCGATTGAGGGAAATGCGTGTTCAAACTTATTATAATATGGAAGTCCTTGAGAGACTCTGGTTTGTTGCAGAATTATCTCGCTTAACCAAATTTTGTAAGCGTCGTTTGTCTTGCGCCACGGGAGTTCTCTTTTGTGGGTATTGAACCACATTTGTAAAGTCATGGAAAGCGATATTTTCATATAAAAAGTTCCGTAAAAGATTGAATACTAGCTTTTCGTATCAAATTATTAGCTATAATTGCAAGACATTAATCTGGCAAAGATTGGACAAAAAGCACTAAGAAAATGACTAAAGCAGAAGTAATTAACGAAATTGCCGAAAGAACAGGTATCGAAAGAAACGATGTTCAGGAAACGGTAGAGACCTTTTTTAAAGTCGTAAAAGGTTCGTTGTCTAAAGGAGACAACGTGTACTTTAGGGGGTTTGGTAGCTTTACATTAAAGAAACGTGCGGAAAAAGTAGCTCGAAATATTTCGAAGAATACTCAAATTACAATTCCCGAACATTTTATCCCAAAATTTAAGCCAGCTAAGTCTTTCGTAGATAAGATCAAGAAAAGCGAAGAGGTAAAAAAACTTCTTTAATCTGATTTTTAGTTCATACATATGAAAAATAACAAGGCGCTTTTTGTTGCTTTAGTGCTAAGTATTACGGTTACCATTTTTTTGGTGGCCAGGGGGTGGCAATCCGATGTTCAAAAGAATTTGCCAACGGAATCTGACAACGATATCATTGAAACTTCTGAATCTGACAATAAAAGTGATGAAGAATTAATGAGTTTCATTACCAATATTTTTAACCAAAAGGACAATTCACCTGATGAATTGTCGTCCTTGTTTGACGCTTGTGAAGAAGCTCATAAAAGAGAGTTATTGTCTCAGGATCAAATGTTTAGGTACGCTAAACTACGGATTGATAATTATGAAATGCCAATGCAAATGATGGCAGGAATTAGGGTTTTGAAGGAGCTGGAGGTTTTAGATTCAAATAATGTAGAGGTTATTGAGATTCTTGCGTCGATGTCGGTTCAAAGTAACCAATTAGAAAAGGCGAAAAAA
>CAYZWM010000152.1:6079-10350 GCA_964482155.1 uncultured Chitinophagaceae bacterium
TGCAGCCCGAAAACGACAAGTATAAGCAGATACTTGAACAGATTTGCAAGCAACTTGGCGATTCGGATTGTTTTTAAGCGATTAAAAGCAGCACTAATAACGAATTTTAAAAAATTAATATAAAGATTATGCCTAGCGGTAAAAAAAGAAAGCGTCATAAGATTGCAACGCACAAACGAAAGAAAAGACTGAGAAAAAATCGTCATAAGAAAAAGTAATAACTAATCCGTGGCAAACGAGTTGATTATAGATTTCAGCTCTGCGGGTGAGAGAATAGCATTACTTCAAGACAAGAAATTAGTCGAACTGCACGAGGAAGATTTCTCTTCTCGTTTCTCCGTGGGTGATTTATACCTTGGAGTAATCAAAAAATTTAAACAAGAGCTTAACGCAACCTTTGTAGATGTTGGGTATCATAAAGATGCCTTTCTACATTACCAGGATTTAGGACCGAAAATCAGATCCCTGGTAAAATTAACTAAGGCTGCGACACAGGGTGGTCTCAGGTCTGGAGACCTCACCAATTTTAAGATAGAGCCCGATACGCTTAAAACCGGTAAGATCACCGATGTTTTAAGAAAAGGCCAAAAGATTCTTGTTCAGGTATCGAAAGAACCCATCTCATCCAAAGGGCCCAAATTGAGCACAGAAGTCTCAATTGCAGGGAAGTATTTTATACTTGTCCCGTTCATTAATAGTATTACGGTTTCTAAGAAAATCGAAACACTTGAAGAACGAAACCGTCTTAAAAACCTAACCCAAAGTCTCAAAGGAACAAACTACGGTTTGATCTGTAGAACTGCGGCTGAGGGGAGAACTGTGCAAGATCTGCACAAAGACCTTCTCCTTTTGGAAGAAAAGTGGGATACGGTTGTTAAGAACCTAAGAACGGCAAACCCCGGCGATCTCGTCTTGGGTGAAGATAGCCGAAGTCATATGGTGTTACGCGATATGTTAAGCCAGGAGTTTACATCCATCGTAACCAATGACGCTAAGTTTCATGGAGAGTTAAAACTTCATCTGGCAAGTATCTCACCAGAATTGGTCAAGGTACTTAAGCACTACAAAGGCAAGGAACCGATATTCTCCCAGTTTGGAATAGACAAACAGATAAAAATGTCGTTCGGCAAGTCCGTTGCTATGCAAGGAGGACCGTACCTCATTATCGAACACACCGAGGCGTTACACGTAATTGATGTAAACAGTGGAAACCGACAGAAGAAAAACGGCGATGTAGGAGACTATGCATTGCATGTCAACATTGAATCTGCCAAAGAAATTGCACGCCAGCTTCGACTTCGTGATATGGGGGGGATAATTGTGATTGATTTTATCGATTTACGCAACCCAGCGCATAAAAAGAAATTATACTCAGAGCTTAAAGAAGCGATGTCAACAGATCGTGCAAAACATACCATTTTGCCGATGAGTAAGTTTGGTTTAATCCAAATTACGAGACAACGTGTTCGTCCTGAGACAAATATCACTACCGCAGAAGATTGCCCGATGTGTAAAGGAGAAGGCAAGATCGAAGCATCGATTCTTTTAACAGATGAAATTGAGCATAAGCTTGATCAGATTCTGAATTTCTCTAAACCGGGTAAAATTGAATTGGTCACACATCCTTTTGTAGAAGCATATTTAACCCAGGGTTTTTATAACAAGCCGAAGAAATGGTTCGTAAAACACCGAATCAGGGTTAAGGTGACTTCAGATCACAACTACCATTATGGGGAATATCATTTCTTTGATGGAAATGAAGAAGAAATAGTAGTTTAATACCCGTTTTGGCTATCCGTATCCTAAGCATTGGTAAAACAAACAATGACTTTTTGTCAAAAAGCATTGAAACTTACCTGTCGCGAATTAAAAAATATGCCATTCTTTCATGGGTTGAATTACCTGATGTAAAGAAAAAGCTGTTTAACTCCCCAGAGGAACTCAAAAGGTTGGAAGCCGAGGTTCTGATGAAGGAGCTTAAACCCAATAGTTTTGTTATCGGTTTAGATGAAAATGGGAAACACCATACAAGCCGAGAGTTTTCAAACAAAATTGATCATTGGACTGTTTCCCATGCAGACCTGGTTTTTGTCATCGGTGGAGCATTTGGTTTCGATCAACGTGTTTATAACCAGATGAATGCAAAGATGTCTTTGTCAAAAATGACGTTATCTCATCAGATGGTACGTTTATTGTTGGCAGAACAGGTGTATCGAGCGTATAGCATACTAAACGGTGAACCGTATCATAACGATTAGTTTACCACGTGTTATTGCTCTTAAACTTTTATTTTTCGCAAACTTGTATATGTTTGCAAGGAATTTAAACATTTATAATATTATGTTGGGATGAAAATCCCGGCAGCTGTTGCTATGTCAGATAAGAAAAAGAAACAAGGAAGGCCGGCTACGAAACCGGTAGAAAAGCGAAAAGCGTATTACGTATTGGTTAAAGTTCATAACTCCATGAACAATACGAATAATAATGTATTAATTAGCCGGGATACTATTCCAGAAATTAAACTGCTTATGAAACACTCAAAGCAACACGTTGATTTTTTGGGATATTGGAACGGGAAACAATATGAGAAGGTTAGCTTGACTTAAATAAATTATTCAGATGAATATAAGAGGGCGCTTAGAACAAGTGCCCTCTTTTTTTGTTATACGCCGTTATGGAAAAGAAGTTCTGGGGATTTAAGATAGAGTTTTGGGTTTTGTGCTCGGTGGTCTTTGCTTATTTCTTTAGTTTTAACCTGATACTCCCCCAGTTGCCAGATTATTTGTCTGGGATGGGTGGAGAACGGTTTTTAGGGTTAAATATTGGCGTATTTGCCTTGTCAGCTTTAGGTACAAGACCTTTTACCGGCAAACTCATTGATTATGTCGGGCGAAAGCCCATCATGATTCTGGGTATTTTCGTTTCCATCGGTGTGCTGTTTTCTTATCCACTGGTTCACGGTATGGTGCTTTTCTTCATTCTTCGATTCATTCATGGAATATCAGCCGGCTGTACACCGACAGCCACCACGGCATTCTGCTCAGATATTGTACCCGCAAACAAACGTGGGGAAGCCATGGGGATTGTTGGGATGGCAGGCAGTCTGGGTATGAGTATGGGACCTGCATTAGGGAGTGAAGTGGCAGTTGCCTTTGGAAATGACGCCATGTTTATTGTAGCAGGCTGTATAGCAGCGATAGCCCTAATACCCGCACTGCGTATGCCTGAAAGCCTGGTCGATGCCGGATCGTTTAAACGACGGATGTTGGTTCTAAAGATGAAGGAGGTTATCGAACCTGCCGTGCTGGTGCAGGGGGTAATTATGATGCTCACTGTCATTACGTTTGGCGCCCTCCTAACTCTTGTACCTGATTATTGCAAGTCGTTGGGCATCGCCAAAAACGGATACTTCTTTAGTATAGTAACCCTCACGTCTCTTTTGGTTCGTGTACTGAGTGGAAAGCTCAGTGATCGATATGGGAGGGAGGTTTTATTAATTTGGGGAGTAGGCCTGCTCATTGTTGCCAATATTCTGTTGATTCGTGCCAACACCATACCAGCTGTATTTGTTGCTGCAGCGGTCTTTGGACTATCTACGGGTGTCAATTCACCAACCCTCTTCGCCTGGACCATCGACAAGGGGAACCCAAAATTTATGGGCAGAGGTATATCGACGCTGTTTATTTTTCTAGAATTAGGGATTATTCTCGGTGCCGTAATTCCTGCAGAAATTTTTCAGAATAAAGTCGAAAATCTTCCTTATGCGTTCATGTTTACGCTTGGCTGTGCAATTCTCGCATTTTTGGTGGTTTTGAGAGCCTATTCTAGGCGTTAATCAAGTGCTAGAATCATTCTAAATAAGTGTAATGTCCACACATCTAGAAGGTTTTAGTGGTATTGCTGGATTACAGCTTCTCAAATTGTGATTAAAAAATGAAATTACCCTTAAAATGATATCATCAAAACACTAATTTTGCAGCCGTTTGCGAAACGCAGTATTGCAATGAGTAGAGTTATAAAGATTAAAAAGGGCAAAGACATTAATCTCGTTGGGGTTGCAGAGAAAACAACCACTTCGAAGAAAGTGTCAAATACATTTGCCATCAAACCAACCGATTTCCGAAACCTGGTTCCGAAACTTGCCGTTAAGGCGGGAGATGAAGTTAAAGCTGGTGATGTTTTGTTTTACGACAAAGGCAACGACCAGATTAAATTTACGTCACCCGTTAGCGGAGAAGTAGCAGAAATTGTTCGAGGAGATCGAAGAGCTG
>CAYZWM010000153.1:0-7736 GCA_964482155.1 uncultured Chitinophagaceae bacterium
GTTTATTGCTTTTTTCTTATATATTAGTTATTAGTTTTCAGTCTTGAGTTGTGAGTCTTGAGTTGGGAGTTCTTAGTTGGGAGTTTAAAAAACGGGTAGCCTTTACGTCGTCTGTATCGTCAAATCTCTAGAAATCTAAAAATCAAATGGTCTATAGTCTATAGTCTTGAGTTGTTGGTCTTTAATGTTTAGTTTTTAATGTTTAATGTTTAATTGGTCGCCATGGTCTAATACATCATGCTGTCCATTTGACCACTCCATTTTTTCTAACCTCTATAAATCTAAAAATCAAATGGTCTAAAAATCTAATTCTTAATCACTTTAAAGCTTTCTCCTGTATCAACAGAAATGAAGTACAATCCTGCCGGTAACTCCATCAGATCGACCAAGTGGGTTCGGTTTTCTGTTTCCATTGTTCGTATTACCCGACCAATATTGTCCAGTACCTGAATCTGGTGAAGTGCAGATTTATCGTTCGCGTCAAACATAACGGTCACGGATCCTTTTGTTGGATTGGGGTAGACTATAGTTGCTCGTAGAGTAGGCGCCAGGTCAAGGAAATTAACCAGTTTAACGGGGCTGTAGGCAACAGTGCCATCAAAATCTACTTGTTTCAATCGATAATACAATACGTTTAAGTTTGAAGGGATGGAATGATCGGTAAAGTCGTATTGAATGAAATGCTGACTATTTCCTGCTCCATTTACTTCGGCAACATTCTCAAACGAGTATCCATTGCTACTTCGTTCAATTACAAAATGCGAATTATTCGTTTCCGATGCCGTCGTCCAATTCAAATAAGCACTGTGAATGGGCAAGGGTTTTACGTCAAATTGTATGAGTTCTACAGGTAGTGGAGCAGAGCCTGCACCTCCACCGCCACCTCCACCGGAGAAGCTGGAAACCAGATATTCGGAACTGTGATCCTGTACGCCATGAATACCTGCAACCCATACGTTTGTATCAGCTGTGGTTCCATTATTCAAGATAATACCAAATACACCAGAATCATGTGGATTTGGAAAGGTTGCTGTCGTGCCACCTTTTACTTTATAAAATTGCAGTTGACTCGGTGATGAGAGGGTTGTTGGACTGCTCAATCCAGCCATGGCAGTTACAATATCATTGTAGTCGTCGTTGGTATAGAAATACCTTACGATAACTTCCGAAGATGGCTGAGTGGTTGGATCAACATCCCACCGTCTTTCTAAAACAACTCCACCGGCTGGGTTGGTAATCATACCACCTGATGAATTATAACTTAAGGTTGATGGGTTTCCGATATATAGCTTTACCTGAGATGGACTGACCACTGCTCCGGTTCCTGAGGTGTCAATAGCCAATAACAGTTCATTGTCACTGTTGCAGTAACATATAAAACCATCATCTTCTATAGCTTGAGAAGCAGTGTGCGTTTTGGCAACTGTTGCTAATTTAACGCTTAAACCACAGTTTATGAATTCGTACGCACCCATGTCTCGATTCCCTACTTTAACTCCGCCCAGAATGTCGGTAGAACTTGCACCGGAATTTGTACCTTGATTAATTAAGGCACTTGAGTCACGTAACTGGAGACCATCATCACTTGTGCGCCAAACATCGTCTGGGCCATCACCATCTGACGAAGAGACAAATTTAGGGTCGTATTGATAATAATTGTTTCCACCTCCACCTAAGTAATTCATATTAGACGTCGTATACGTTCCACTACTCCTCTGCATTGAACTGTAACTCACAACAGGTGAAGCCGTGTAGTTATATATCTCACAGAAATTATGGTCGTCATCTCCATTTTTTTGATTCGAGTAAAATATAGAATTGGTGATATCTGGGGTACAGGTACCGGACTGTCCATAGTTATAAAGAGCACCACCGGCTACCGTTGCCTCGTTGTTATGGAAGGTACAATTGAATATCGTCGGACTACTCTCGCCTGTATAACCATTGCTGTAAATTGCTCCTCCATGCACAGCCGACTTATTGTCGTTAAAGACTGAGTTTAATATATATGGGCTGGCTTCACCACCATAAGCATAATTGTAAATTGCCGCTCCAGATGTGCTGGAACTGTTGTTGTCAAAGGCACAGTTGAGAATGTTTGGATTGGTTTCACCACTTGTTCCATCATTAAATAGGGCACCACCATAAACGGATGCATTTCCTTTAAACGTACTATTTTTAATGATTGGTTCACACTTGCCATTGGGCACTTTTAAGAATATAGCCCCGCCATAATCTGCGTAGTTATTTTCGAAATGACAATTGGAAATGGTTGGGTTTACAAAACGTAAATAACTGCCTCCTTCGCTATAGATCACCATACCTCCACCACTGGTTTGATACAAATCAAAACCGTAATAGATGTGTTTTGTTCCACCGTCAGCATTACCTCCTTTGATGGTGAGGCCATCAATAACAAATAGAGGACTAATTTGCTGCTGTTCTGGTTCAGGTGTTCGTTGATCGAGGATGATTAAAACATGGTAGCAATTGTCTGTAGAATCATTTGCTGTTCCTATATCACCACATAAAATCGTTGGATTTACGGCACTGTTTCGTTGACTAATATCGGTTTCAACGCCAGAGAATCCACCATATATTCGGGTTTGAATGTTGGTAATCACAAAGGCGGAATCTCGATTTGTACTTCCAGCTCCTCCAGGGTAATAAGTCCCAGATTTTAGGTAAATTTCTATTTCATCCTCGTCATTGGTGTTACCAAAGTTCAATGCCTCATCCAGTGTTTTTATTGCCGTACCCCACGTAATTCCGTTCCCACTAGATGACACATCACCATTCACATATAGGATGTGGGTCATATAAAGAAAGTAGCGAATGATGCTATCACAACCATTTTTGTCGCCACCGTAAAGTGTATCTTGGTATATGCCCGTTGTCGTCCAGGTATATCTACCACTTGGAGACGTAAACGAATTGGTATCCTCCTTATAAATGTATGATTTAGTGGCTCTGTTAATGGTCAGATTAATCGTTAATAGTGAATCACAACCTGCGGCATTAAAAATAGTGTCTTTGTAGGTGCCTGAGGTTGTCCAAGTATGGTTACCACTGGGTGATGTATAGGTGTAACATCCGGATGCACTAATGGTTTCCGATGTGTTTGTGCAACATGAAGTCATAGAGTGCGCTCCAAGTGAATCATCCATATCAATTGCAAATACGTCCCATTCGGTAGCTCCAATAATCCAGTTCTTCTGACCCTGGTTAACAGTAAATTTTCGAATTAAGGTCGTATTATTTGTTGCTCCGGTACCTACAACCCAGCCGGCACCTGGATCAACACCAATGACTCCAATAATATCGAGAGTATCTCCCGTGCTGATTTGTTTCAACCAAACGGCGTCATCACCGTTGTAGAATGTTAATGTGTGCAGCGTGTCGGAAGCCGACATGATTGTTGCATTTGAACTGGGGTTTGCGATAACGAAAACGTCTTTTGCGGCAAGAATTCCTACTGGAAAGAGGCTGTCTGTGGCGGTAATAGAGCCATTATTGTTCCTATAGACTACATAATCTGAAAGATTAACTGAAGACGATGATGGGTTGTATATCTCGATTGCTTTGTTGCTACTTGAACCTTCTATATATTCTGAAAAATACAGGTCTGTACATTGACCAAAAAGGCTGCCACTGAATATGGAAACAAGGATAAAAGTGAATGCAGTTTTCATTAATGTGAGTTTTTAAGCATAAGAAACAGCTTTGAAGACGGCAAACCAGATCAATAGTCTACTATGACTTATTGCCCTTATTGTTCTACTTGACTACTACTTATACGTAGGCCAAGATAATAAAAAATTCTACACCATACGTTGATTTATAGATATTTAGAAGAGTATCATTTTCATGCAGCATCGAATTATTTTGGAGTAGGGAGGCTTATGGCTGAGGCTTGATGGAAGTTCTTTGCCTTTTTTCTTTGGTCGACTCGGTCCGCGTCTTATGTCAACCCAACGAACCGTCATTCACAGGGCATTTTATTTCGTAGGTGTGCGTATTGAGCCTTTAGTTCTTAGCTGATGGTCAAAAAAAACGGGCGGTCCGTTAGGCCGCCCGTTTTGTCTATTTCTCTAGAAATCTAAACATCAAATAGTCTAAACATCTATATATCTAATCCTTAATTACTTTAAAGGTCTCTCCCGTATCAATAGAGATAAAGTACAATCCAGTTGGTTGGTTGGATAAATCGATCTCCACGTGTTGGTTTTCCGAAGTAATCTCCATCAGCACCCGACCGATGTTGTCCATTACGGTGATTTGATGACTTTCGACCTCATCATTCTGGTCAAACTGTACGTTCACTTGATCACTCGTTGGATTCGGATAGATAACCGTGATGCCTAAGGATAAATCCACATTGAAGTCGATTTTTCGAATAGGGCTATAGGCTTGTGTACCATCAAAGTCCACTTGTTTCAATCTATAGAATATGGTGTTTTGATCTTTGGCAATTGTGTTGTCCAAATATCCATACTCCAAAACATGTTGGCTGTTACCTGCTCCATCAACGTGACCTACTGGTTCGAAGTCCAGTGCATTGTAACTTCTTTCAATCACAAAGTAATCATTGTTGATCTCGGTGGCTGTTGTCCATTTCAATAGTGCTGAATGACCCGATTGAGCTGTAGCGTCAAACTCAACTAACTCTACAGGTAGGGGTGCAGATCCACCACCACCACCACCTCCACCACCGGAGAAGCTAGTTACCATGTATTCTGCACTGTGATCCTGTACACCATGTATACCGGCCACCCATACATTGGTATCGGCGTTTACACCATTACTCAACACAATACCATATACACCCGCATCATGTGGGTTAGGGAAGGTCGCTGTTGAACCGCCTTTTACCTTGTAAAATTGCAATTGACTTGGCGAAGAGATCGTCGTTGGGCTGCTCAAACCAGCCATTGCTGTTACGATGTTATTGTAATCATCATTGGTGTAGAAATAGCGTACAGCCACTTCGGAAGTAGGCTGGGTAGTAGGATCAACGTCCCAACGTCTTTCCAGCACAACACCACCTGCAGAGTTCGTAATCATACCACCTGAAGAATTATAACTTAAGGTTGAAGGGTTGCCAATATATAGTTTGACCTGACCAGGAGTAATTACTGCACCGGATCCGTTCGTATCTAAGGCCAATAACAATTCGTTGTCTGCATTACAATAACAGATATATCCATCGTCGCTTACGGCCTGGGTGGCGGTATGTGTAGCCACATCGGTTGCTAAAGCTACCTGAAGTCCGCAGGCAATGTATTCGTATGCTCCCATATCGCTTGTATCATCTCTCGTGGCATTTAATATGTCAAAATTCAACTCATACAGGCTAGTTCCTTTGTTGATTAAGAAACTTGAATCCGAAAGTCGCAGGCCATCATCGCTAGTCCTCCAAAGGTTATCAGGTCCATTTTCGTTCGCAATGTTCATGAACTTTGGATCGTATTGATACAAATTGTTGGTCCCAGCGCCTAAATAATTAAATGTCGTTGTTGTATACGATCCACTGCTTCGTTGCATGGAACTATTTGAGACAACTGTATATGCACTGTAATTAAAGAATTCACTGTACTTGTGATCGTCGTCACCATCCACTGAATTCTTATAGAAAATGGTGTTTTCAATTTCAGGTTCAGATGTACCGGATAAACCAAAGCTATATATGGCTCCACCTGAAGATCCTGAACTGTTGTTATGGAATGTCCCATTTAGGATGTATGGGCTGCATTCGCCAGCGTACCCATTGTTATATATGGCACCTCCATGAGAGTTTGCGGAGTTTGCGTTAAATACGCAATTCATTATCCACGGATACGATTCGCCGCCATAGGTATAACTGTATATAGCAGCTCCTGATGTTTTGCTTGAATTATGATCGAAAACACAGTTAATGATGTCTGGGCTAATTTCGGTATTGGACGTTGCATCGTTAAAAATAGTACCATAAATCGATCTGTTGTTTTTAAAGGTATTATCAACGATCAATGGATAACAATCCTCATTGGCTCTTGAAGCACAATATACAGCCGACCCATAGTCTCCGTAGTTATTGTCGAATGTACAATTAATAATTTTTGGGTAGAAATCAAAGTATTTGTCGTTATTATAAATAACCAGTGCGCCGCCCTCATGTTGATATAAACCTACGCCATTGTAACTGGTTTTGGTAGACCCATTGGAATTAGCATCTTTAAACGTAATACCGTCTATACACATTCCAAAGAAACTACCTTCGTCACCAAATGAAACACTTGAAAAGTCTTGCATTAATATCATGATGTGATAGCTGTTGTCCGAAGAGTCGTTCGCTTTCCCAATATCACCACATAAAATGGTAGGGTTCAACGCAAAATTCCGTTGGTCTTTATCGGTTTCTACTCCAGAAAAACCGCCGCAAATTGCTACGAATGGGTTGGTAATTACAAATGCCGAGTCTCGGTTCGTGTTCGATTGACCTCCAGGGTAGTAAGTCCCTGATTTGACCCATATTTCAGAGCGATCACCGCTCGAGTTTGCCTCATTAATCGCTTCATCTAAGGTCTTGTAGGCTGAACCCCATGATGTGCCATATCCACTGGAAGTTCGACTTACATCCACGTGTAATCTTTTGATAATGGTCAGTCTAATTCTCAAGAAACTGTCACAACCCGATGAACTTAAGATCGTATCATACTTTGAACCCGACGTAGTCCAGGTATATTTTCCGCTCGGGGAAGTGTACGAATTATACGCCTGTTGAGAAGTACTAGATGATATTTTCGCAGGATTAGATAATTCTTTTGAACCGTTATAAACACAACCCTCTGGACCGGTTACCGTAACCGAATAATTGTCCTCAGCTAGACCTGTTATACTTGCTGTAGTTTCACTGTTTGACCAATTATATGTGTAAATTTTACTGCTTGGTGTTACCTCATACAACATAACATCGTCGATGGCCAAACCATCTGAGTTTGCTGGGAAATTATCGTACTGTCCAAATCGTATTTGAAATGTACTGGTGCCTGTTTGACCTGCATTGGATAGTGTAGAACTTACATTAATTATAGGATTTAGCCACGTTTTGTTGGCATGTCCATTCCAATAGTAGGCTGGTATCCATACATCGGTATTACTTCCTCTAATCCATACAGAATCTTCTTCATGTGCTTCATCACTAATGTCTTGGTACCAAAAGGACAACCTAAGGTCGCTGCTTGATGCATAACTTGAGATGTCAAATTCTTTGATCAAATTATTGTTTATAAATGTACCACGACTAGATACATCCATGACCATAGATCTAGAACCTGAATAAATATAGGTAGAAGAATAGGCTGTTCTTAACCGACCAGTTGATCCTGAGTTGGAATAGGTCCAGTTGGTGAGCCCTGAAATAGAACTTGCCGTGGTGTAAGTTGCGTTGGACGCGCCTTCAAAGTCTTCAAAAAACAACGTGTCTACTTCGGCTATCAAAGTTGATAGTCCACCATCATTGCCATTGTAACATGTAATGCTGGAATCCTCGTCAATAAATAAGGAAACTTCATTAGTGTTTCCAATGGTCAAGTGTATCGTAATAATACTATCACACCCGGCCTCATTCGATATGGTATCGTTTCGTGTACCTGAAGTGGCCCAAACTTTACCACTTGGAGAGGTGTAGCTGTCACAAGAATCTGGAGTGATGGTTGATGTCGTTTCCGAACATGGAATTGCGACGACTAGTGTCG
>CAYZWM010000153.1:7760-10285 GCA_964482155.1 uncultured Chitinophagaceae bacterium
TGTCATTTTGTATTTTTAGAGCAATAGGCATCCCTACGAAAATGTACAAACAACTTACCAGGTGGGGAGTTAAAAGTGAAATTTTACGCGACTTGACTACTACTAATCTGGCGCGCAAGATATATGAATAATACCTGTACTTTGACTGTTTTTTTTTAAATTTATATTATGGAGGTGTTGATAACAAGGCTTTTAGGCTGTTACCGTTCGTTCTTAGTTGATAGTTCTGCATTTAGTTCTTAGGTGGTAGCAAACGGGCAGCTGTTAGGTCATCTGTTTTGTCCAATCTCTAGAAATCTCAACATTTCAACATCTAAAAGTCTCAAGTCCTTAGCTGATGGTCAAAAAAAACGGGCGGTCCGTTAGGCCGCCCGTTTTGTCTATGTTTCAAAATATCTAAACCTCAAATAATCTAAACATCTTATTCTTAATCTAATCGAGACCAATAAACTCAATGGTTTCATTTACAACGTCTTCCAAATCTTCTGGTAGAATTTCGGAAGTCTGAGGATGGGAAGCACCAAATGCGTGATCGCCTTCTAATTCCAGAAATAACGAGTGTTTGACCACAGTATGAATTTTCTTACTATTGGAAATAGGAGCGACCTCATCGTCAGATCCATGAATCAACAGTAACGGTTGATCCAATAACGGGATATTCTTTTGTAAATTGAGTCGATCAGCGTTGTCCAGATAATCTTGCTTGAATTGGTATCCTACTGGGTAGATAGCACCAGTTCGACTATTGGTAACCTCAACAAAACCTTTTTCCCGCCATATAGAATCTTCTTCCATTTCGGTGTACTTGGTCAGGTTAAATGCACCTGCCCAGGTTACCGCTCTATGAATTCGATCATCTTCGATGGTTCTAAGCAAGGTTATAGCAGCTCCGAGACTGTGACCAACTAAACTTATATTTTCTGTATTGAAGTAATGTCGATACTCTTCATTATCGGTAACTATCCAATCAATGAGCAGTCCAAGATCATTCAGTTCCAGGCTAAAATTGTTTTTACCAAAAGCCTCAGGATCTGATATGTCTGATAAGTCGTTGGCCGTAACACCGTTGTGAGAAAAGTTGAGTTTTACAAAAAAGAAACCCGCTTCTGCCATTGTTTTTGCAACCAAATTCCACGGTCCCCAATCCTTAAAACCTTTGAACCCGTGACAAAAAATCACCACGGGTAAGTTACGCCCATTGGGATTAAACGTTACATCAAGGGTTATTGGTAAATCACCAGCACCGTCGATTTTAACTTCTTCCGAAAATATGTCCACGTTTACAAGGTCTTGTGGTGGTCGGCTGGATTAAACTTCTTAGCGTCTTTTCCAACTCGAATAATGTTGACTTCATTAATGGTATCGCCTTGAACAATAGCATTTACGACATCCATTCCATTAATTACATAGCCAAATACGTTGTATCCACCGTCTAAATGAGGTGTTGGTGTATGCGTAATATAAAACTGACTTCCATTCGTGTCAGGCCCAGAATTTGCCATAGCAACTGTACCTGCTTTATCGTGTTTTAAGTCTGCATGAACTTCGGTTTTAAATCGATATCCCGGTCCACCCTGGCCATTACCCATTGGATCTCCACCCTGAACCACAAAATTTGGAACTACCCGGTGAAAAACCATGTCGTTATAATACGGTACACCACCTTGTCGGGCGTTGTTCTCAATAGTACCTTCAGCCAAACCAACAAAGTTAGCCGTGGTAAGTGGAGCCAATTCGGGCTCTAATCGAATGTAAATGTTCCCCTTAGAGGTAATCATTTCCGCGTACAATCCGTCTTCTAAATTCAATTTCTTAATTATTTTTTTATATGGGTTGCCCATAGAAACCAGAGCAAATATCGTTACTAAACCTATGAACTTTTTCATCTTAATTTCTTTCTGCAAAAATAGAAATAAGGCGGTAATGAAACAATGGGACAATGTAACAATGAAGCAATTAATCCATAGATTCATATTCTGTCAGACCACATCTGGCGTCATGACCAGAGATTTCGGTACGTAGAAGTAGTTGCTGAAGGGACAGACGCAACATAAACGGCTGGCATATCTAATTTTAGAATTCACTTTCAAATACAAAAAATCATCATTAAAATCGCTAATCTTGCACTCGATTTTATGAGCTTAGAACAGGAAATTCAAAAAAGGAAAACCTTCGGTATTATCAGTCACCCCGATGCGGGTAAAACGACGCTTACCGAGAAGCTACTCCTCTTTGGGGGGGCTATCCAGGTTGCAGGTGCCGTAAAGAGTAATAAAATAACCAAGACGGCGACTTCCGATTTTATGGAAATCGAAAAACAGCGGGGTATTTCGGTTGCAACTTCAGTAATGGCATTTGACTACAAGGATAAACTGGTCAATATCCTCGATACCCCCGGTCACAGGGATTTTGCGGAAGATACATTCCGAACGCTTACGGCCGTAGACAGTGTTATATTGGTTATAGACTGCGTAAAAGGAGTAGAGCAGCAAACCCGTCGTTTGATGGAGGTTTGTCGGATGCGT
>CAYZWM010000154.1:0-10273 GCA_964482155.1 uncultured Chitinophagaceae bacterium
CCAACTGACATCACTTTTGAAAAAAGGCCAACAGGTCGCTGGGAAAGAAAACACACACATCCTACTTACTGGAATTGCACCTACGGTGGGGCAAGAGCATCTTCACTTTGAGCAAATGACACCAAACTCAAGGTATAAAGCCCTTAACGACATGATTTATGCCGAACGGGGTACGGACTTTGAATTGAATTTATCGGGCAAAGACGAGTTAATGACTCGTCACCCAAATATGTTGTTTGAGGCGTGTAATACAAGTTTTCAGGTTCATTTACAGATCGATCCAGACGACTTTGTGAAGCAATATAATTGGTCTCAGTTGATTGCAGGACCTGTATTATCAATCTGTGCCAACTCTCCGTTGTTGATGGGGAAGAGGTTATGGAGTGAAACTCGAATTGCGCTGTTTCAACAAAGCGTAAATACACCAAATACGATTAACAATGTTCGCAACAAGGAACCTCGGGTGGCTTTTGGTAAGTCGTGGGTAAAGAATTCAGTTACAGACTTATACAAGGACAATGTATCTCGGTTCAATGCACTGTTTGATATCGAATCCGACGAAGATGCCATGGAGATGGTTAAAGCCGGCCAGATACCTAAACTAAGCGCGTTGAATCTGCACAACGGGACCGTTTACAAATGGAATAGACCTTGTTATGGTGTTGGCGGCGGCAAGCCACATCTTCGAATTGAAAATAGATATTTACCAAGTGGGCCGACGATATTGGACGAAATCGCAAGTTCTGCTTTCTGGCTAGGTTTAATGGTAGGAATGCCTGACAAATATGCCAACCTACCCGAAATGATGGATTTTGAAGAGGTCAGGTTCAATTTTTATAATGCGGCCAGACGTGGGTTAAACAGTCACTTCAACTGGTTTGGTAAAATTGTACCAGCCAACCGACTATTGTCAAAGGAACTGGTGGGAATCGCTTACGACGGGTTGGATAAAATGAACGTCGACTCGACCGATATAACGCGCTACATGAACGTTATTGAAAACAGACTTCGCAAGAAAATAACTGGGTCGAGGTGGATTAGCAAAAATTACAGTGAGTTGCTTAAAGGCAGTACACCCAATGAAGCGTGCATTAACATCACTAAAAAGATGCTTGAAAACCAAAACAGTGGAAAACCAGTCCATACCTGGAAGGATTTGGATGCTAAGGAACAAAATGGCCAAAAGGAATTCCGTCGTGTTAATGAAATAATGGAAACTGATTTATTTACCGTCAATGAGGATGAAGCTATTGATTTGGTGGTGGATATGATGAATTGGCAAAATATACGTCACGTACCTGTTGAGAATGACGAAAATGTGTTGGTGGGTATCATCAATGCGCATTGTTTAATACAGTATTTGTCAAGTAAGAAGGACGACGATTCGATGTCGGCAAAAGATATCATGCATACTGATTTTCCTACTATTTCGGCGCAGTCAAGTGCCAAAGAAGCCGTAATTTTGATGGCTGATAACAGAGTAGATTCTTTACCCGTTGTTGACGTAGAGAATCGGTTATTGGGTATAGTCACTGAAAGTGATATTATCCAGGTCCTTAAAATGACAAATAAGATAAGCGAGTAGGGGAGTATGCGAGAATCGAAATTCCAAATTCCAGTGTTTGACGACGCACTGGAAGTATCAAGATATTTAGGAGATATAGGCCCTCACGAAGGAAACACCGTGTTGTTTATAGGTGGAATTCATGGGAACGAAACGGCTGGAGTCGGTGCACTCAAGAATGTGTTTGAGAAGTTAACTGAAATGAACCCAGACATGAAAGGTCGTGCTGTGGCTTTAATAGGCAACTTAGAAGCAACCCGATTGGGTCAGCGATTTCTTGATAAGGATATGAATCGTATTTGGACGCGAGACGTGTTAGACGACTTGCATTATAATCGTCTGGACACAAGTCAGAACGAATATGCCGAGCTTGCAGAGTTGTATCGGGAAATCCAAACCATCATTTCGCAAACCAAAGGAAACGTATATGTGATTGATTTGCATACGACGTCAAGCCCAACCATCCCCTTTATAGTTACAAATAAAAATGATTCCTGCATGGAGTTCACTACGAATTTTCCAATGCCAGTGGTCAGTGGTTTAATGGGTTTTCTAGATGGAACATTGCTTTCATATATCAATGACCTGGGTTATGTGGGACTTGCCTACGAAGCCGGACAGCATAAGAATCACCAGAGCATGATTAAGCACGAAAGTTTCGTTTGGTTATGTTTGAGTGAAACGGGTATTTGTGCAGATATGGATCCTGAATTTGTTCAACACCACTATGATGTTTTGGAAGAAGAGTTGGGGACTCGAAACAATAATTTTAAACTCATTAGTCGATATAAAATCAAAGAAGGTGAGTCTTTTAAAATGAATCCGGGCTATACCAATTTTCAAAAAATAGTTGAGGGAGAAGAACTGGCACGTAATCAGGATGGTCCGATTTGCTCACCGTACGATGGACATGTTTTTATGCCGTTATACCAACCTCAAGGGAATGATGGTTTTTTTATCATCAAATCAGAAAAATAGTAGTTACTTTTTGCCCTTCTTGAGCATGAATTGTTCTTGATCCATCTCTTTAGCTTCAAAGAGGTACGCTTTCATTATGTCGATGTCAATTTCTTCGATAGATTGAAAGTCCCTATACGTAACGTATTTTCTATGATCAAGTTTGAAGTAGTCTAAGTCTCTGGAAAGCAGATGACCACTGGTAAATCCAAAACGAACACCATCATACTGCCTCTTCTTTCCCCATAGTACAGAACCCGGCCAAATAAAGCAGACAGCCCTGTTTAAAAAAAAATATGGAACGTTGTAAGACAATTTTTCCTCACACTGGGGGAGATATTCCAACACAACATCACGTAGAAATTGAGTGATCTGTTTTTCATTATCTGGAAGAAAATGCATGAGGTCTGAAACGTCGTTGAATTTAGGTGTCGACATTCTTAGAGTCCCTGTGCTTCAAGCATTTCTTTGGCTTGAGCGAAGTGACGTTTTTCATGGGTGATAATAATATTGAACGCAGTTTCTAACGAGTACACCAGGTTTTTGTTCGCAGGCGATGAAATGACTTTATTGGCATTGAGAAGGTCGGTAGATTCACTAATTAAATTAGACAATTGATTTTGGTGCCGTTTGAAGTCGTCAAGTAATGCGGGTCCAAAGTCGCTCAATGTAGGCTCCCAAACCGGAAACGTTTTGATTTTCTTTTTTCGCGTGGTTTCGACGGATTTTAGGATCATTCTTCCGAACATATTCACTAAAAAGTCAAAACGTGCATGAAACGGTGGTTTATATTCTCCCGTTTGAAGATCAGTAATAATGGGGTAGTAGGATCGATTGACAGCAATGAGATGATCAATGTTTTGAGCAATACTCCATGTATCACTCGACGGTTTGAAATTAATTTGATCAGGTGTAAGATTGCCGAATTTAGCCTCAAAATCACGCGTAATTTGCGCTATCTCGAGCACCAGGTTCTCAATCCTTATATTATGAATACCAGACAAAATGACTTACAAGCGGCCCGAAATTAATCAAAAAATGTCAGGTTTGTGTCACAGAAATGCTAGTATGCGTAGAAAGAGAGATACTGTTTCCCTCCTTGTGGTGACACTCCTTCAATGCGAACCTGTCCTTTTAAATTTTCCAATGCGCCAACAAAATCACTTAAACTCTGAACCGGAGTTTTGTTGAGTGACGTAAAAATAAACCCTTCTGGGATATTCATTTTTCGCAATTGTCCCTTACCAATTTTGGTCACCCGTATACCGCTGGTTATTGGCATATGTTCCAGTTCATATTTACTTACGGTTTCAAATTCAGCGTTCAATTTCTCCGAATAGTATGATTCTCTTTTTTTGAGTTCAAAGTCGCCATCCATATTGACGAGCTTTATTTCTTTACTGACTTCTTTAGCGCCCCGAAGAACGGTATACGACAGTTGATCACCTGGCCTATGGTAGGCCAATACTTCGTCATACATGGCTTTATTATCAATGGATTCGCCGTCAATGTTGATAATCACATCACCCGTTTGAAATAATTTTCCCGCACTGGCATTGGTTTCACTAATGCGAGCAACATAAACGCCTTCCTGCCGACCATTGACAAGATCCAGTATTTCGTCGTTGATATCGACTACTTCAAGTCCGTCAAAGCCACGTTGAAGTTGGCCAAATTCTTTTAAATCATGAATTATTTTTACTACAATGTTGCTTGGTATGGCAAACCCATAACCTACGTAAGAGCCTGTTTTACTGGCTATTGCAGTGTTTATTCCAACTAATTTTCCTTCTAAATTAACCAAAGCACCTCCACTATTTCCAGGGTTGATTGCCGCATCGGTTTGAATAAAACTTTCTATTGGGAACTGGTTTTGAACCAGGTTGATGTTTCGACCCTTCGCGCTAACGATACCTGCAGTAACGGTACTGGTGAGGTTAAATGGATTGCCTACGGCAAGTACCCATTCACCTACTTCAATGTCATTGCTGTTTGAAATTTCGATGGGTGTTAAATTTTCTGCCTCTATTTTAAGAAGAGCAAGGTCGGACGAAGGAGCTGTACCAACTACTTTAGCCGTATAATTTCTCTTCCCATTGTTAAGAACAACTTGAATTTTTATCGCATTCTTAATGACATGATTATTGGTTATGATGTAGCCGTCTTCCGAAATAATCACACCGGAACCAGTACTTGCAACCTTACCAATACTACCAAATGGGTCAAAGTCGAACAACCAAAAACTGTTTCGTCGTACAACCTCTGATTCTGTTTTAATGAAAACAACAGTGGGTGTGCTCTTTTTTGAGGCTTCTGTAAAATCGATGCTTCCAACGGTGCGGTTTTGATAAACCACGGGTTGACTGTTGGTATGGGAAACGTTCGATTGAACTATTTGTGTCTTCGAAAACTTTTTTGAAAAATAGAATGCCGCAGAAATCGACGCGATTAAACTAAACAACAACGTGAATACAAAAAACTTCTTATTCATTTAAACTATGTATTATGACAAGGTATTGGCAACAATGATACCACAATACAACAAAAACGATGGGAATTAGTTGGCTAGTACTTCCGCAGTAACCAACAGCTTAATAATATGATTTTTTGGGTCGTTGGTGAATAGAATGATCTCTTTTTCGGTTTGTCCATTAATAAAAATGGTGTCAAACGTAATTTTAGCCTTTCTGGTTTCTCCGGGTTGTATGGGTTCTTCTGCTAGGTTTAAGGCCGTACATCCACATTTGGTTTCAATTTTATATATGATTAAGGGGGATTTTCCAGAGTTCCCAACTTCCAGTATCTGGGAAATTTTACTGCCTTCTTTTAAGGTTCCGAATTCAAAAAGTCTTTTGCTAATGACCAGTTTAGGAGCCAATTTTAACTCTTTTTTACTCAGGTCAGAAAAGTCCTCCTGAATAAAGAAAGCGAGCTTTACAGCTTTAAGGGGAAAAGATCTGTCGTTCGTTTTTAGAACAATTTTGTCATTGATTAATCCAAAATCATCCACCTTGCTAGCGTCTATGGTTATACTCAAATGAGCTGTATCACCAGGTTGTAGAACTTCGTTGGTCAAACTGTAGGTCGCATATTTTGGTAGGAATTGTACTCCTGTAAATTTTAACGGAAGGTTGTACTCATTAACAAATGTGACGTAATCTGTATAGCTTTTGGTGTTGGTAACGTAACCAAAACCAATCGTGTTTTTTGACTGCCTAAGGTATCCAAATTGTCCTGGGTAATGTTTGGTCAAATCAACCGTTTCGGGCTCTAGTATGATGCCCTGTATATGAAGAAGCTTTGACATAATTACGTTGTAGTTTGCAAAGATTTCGATCACCTTATCTACCTCTCCCGCTAAATTTTTGGGGTCGAAAGTTGCTGTAATAACCGCTTTTTGACCAGGAGCTACGGCTTCTTCAGGCCATGAAGGGACTGTGCACCCACAGCTTGCACGTACTTCTCGAATTTTAAAATCAAAGTCGCTGTTGTTTTGAAATATAAACGTGGCATTAATAATTTTGGTGCCAAATCGGACTGTTCCGAAGTCGTAATCAACGGATTCAAATGCGATTTCGTTTTCGTTTATTTGTGCATTGATGGCCACGGTGGATAAGGTCAAAGCGACCCAAAGAAGAATTCGTTTTCCTTTCATATTTTTTTTCACAACGAGTTATACATACCACATAGTGTGCCTAAGTGATATCTTATAGACAAATGTATATGTAAAATGGTTGTATAGGATTGAAAAAACATCGATTGATTATCTCTATTTTTGAAATGTGCAAAACGAAAATATAGATCCTACATCTGATCGGATGTCAGATGCCGAAAAGGACATTGAAAAAGTCTTACGTCCAGCCAGTTTTGAAGATTTTACGGGGCAGGATAAGATTTTGACAAATCTCAAGGTTTTTGTACAGGCTGCTGTACAACGCGGAGAGGCCCTTGATCATGTATTATTGCACGGACCTCCAGGACTGGGCAAAACGACGTTAAGTGCCATTATTGCCAACGAATTGAACAGCAGTATTAATGTGACTTCTGGCCCCGTATTGGAAAAACCCGGCGATCTGGCCGGTCTTTTAACCAATTTGGAAGAAGGGGATGTCCTTTTTATTGATGAAATACACCGTTTAAGCCCGGTGATTGAAGAATACTTGTATTCTGCCATGGAGGACTACCGAATCGATATTATGTTGGATTCAGGTCCTAATGCGAGAAGTGTACAGATTACCATTAATCCGTTTACTTTGGTCGGTGCGACTACGCGAAGCGGCCTATTAACCGCTCCATTGCGAGCCAGGTTTGGAATAACCTGTCGGTTGGAGTATTACGATGCTGATTTGTTAACCAAAATATTAAAGCGATCTGCCGCTATTTTAAAGACAGAAATTGATGACAACGCAGCCTATGAAATTGCTCGCAGGAGCAGAGGCACGCCTCGAATTGCGAATTCACTTTTGCGAAGAACCCGAGATTTTGCCCAAATAAAAGGAAACGGAATTGTCGATATGGAAATTGCCAAATACGCCCTGGAAGCATTAAATGTAGACGCGCGTGGTTTGGACGATATGGACAATCGAATCTTATCGACCATCATTGACAAGTTTAAAGGCGGCCCTGTAGGCATTACAACCATCGCTACGGCAGTAAGTGAAGAGGCTGGAACCATTGAGGAAGTCTATGAACCGTTTCTGATTAAGGAAGGTTACATACAACGAACCGCGCGAGGTAGAGAAGCAACTCATCTGGCCTACGAACATCTTGGAAAAATTCCTCCGAGCAAGTTAAACTCCTTGTTTTGAGTTCCATTTCTAAATCGAAACGGACGGAGATTGTCAAAAATATTGTAAACCAACATGGCTTTTTAAACTGTGGTATCAGTTCCAGTACCTTTCTAGAAGAAGAGGCTCCCAGACTTGAATCCTGGTTAAACAAGGGCTATCACGGTACTATGCAATGGATGGAGAACCATTTTGATAAACGTTTGGATCCTTCCAAACTGGTTGAAGGTTCTAAGTCTGTTATTTCAATGGTATTCAACTATTTCCCCGAAGAACATCAACCTACCGGTTTACCAAAAATTGCGAAATATGCCTATGGCAATGATTACCACGAGGTGATCAAGGAAAAGATGCGCCATGTTCTAAGGGATATTCAAGGTCAAATTGGAGATGTTTCTGCCAGGGTGTTTGTAGACTCTGCACCTGTATTAGAACGTGCCTGGGCGGCTAAATCCGGTCTGGGTTGGATTGGGAAACACTCCTTATTACTTTCTAAGAAACAAGGGTCTTTCTTTTTCATTGCTCAAATTATTTGTGATTTAGAGCTGAATTATGATCTACCGGTAACCGATCATTGTGGAAGCTGTACCGCGTGTATTGACGCATGTCCTACGGATGCCATTGTAGACAATAAAATTATAGACTCAAACAAGTGTATTTCATATTTGACTATAGAACTGCGTGATCAGATTCCCAACGGGTTTAAGGAACAGATGAATGACTGGGTTTTTGGTTGTGATATTTGCCAGGATGTATGCCCATGGAATCGTTTTTCTTCTCCTCATTCAGAGAAAGAGTTAAAACCCAAAGAGGCCATTATGACTAAATCATGGGACGATTGGTTGGAAATAACCGAAGACGTTTTTAAGGATGTACTCAAGAAATCGGCTATTAAGAGAACGAAGTATTCTGGTTTTTTACGCAACTTGCAGTATTCAAAACCCACTAACAATCCATAATGCGAGGTTTACTTTTTGTAGTGCTATGCTCCTTTTTAATTTCGCTCAAATCGACTGACGACCGAATAGTTAAAGGCAGTTTTGATGCTCAACGGTTGGAAGTTGCCATTCTAAATGGTGTTAATGCTGCTCGGATAGATCACGGGGTACAAACTCTTCAAACCAATGCTATCTTATATAAAGCAGCACAAGATCAAGCCATATACATCGCTAAAAAGGAGAGTTTATCACACAAGCAACCGTCACCAGAAAAGGCTAAGGCTCGCGACCGTGTGGAGTTTTATGGAGGCAATATGCGTGGAATAGGGGAGAACACAGCGTTTATTAAGGTATTAACGCCAGCCATTTTTAAAGGCGAGAACGGCAAAATCGATACATTAACCATAACCACGTACGCGCAAGCAGCGGAGTATATGGTGTATGCCTGGCTAAATTCATCTGCGCATAAAACAAATATGTTGTTTGACCTGTATGAATATTCTGGACTTAAAGTCGTGTATAATGAAGAGTCCGATGCGTTGTATTCCGTACAGGTTTTTGGATTTGATTACTCAGAATGAGAGGGTTACAGCACATAGTGATCTTTCTGTTTTTAACTGTTCTAACCCAGGTTGGAGGCCTTATTTATCTTTTTTGTAGACTCACGGTCAGGTATGCCTTCCCAAAGTCTAAACGTACTAAGAATTGGCACGTATTAACCTTCCTGATTGTTTATCTCCTCTCATGTTTTATCCTAATTCCTGCGTTGGCACCACTTAATGGGCGCAAGGCGCTGCCAATTCATGATTTTGGTATTCAACCACAAAACTGGTTTACCGTGCTCGCAAATCGGCACTATGTATCTCATGATCTTTATGACTTAACCCTTTCGGTTTGTCAGGATTTTTCAGTTCCAAAAGCAGAAGGGCCAGAACGGGCAGTCCGGTATTTGGATGCAAATTTCCCCTTTGTTAATGGCTTTCCTTTATTACCACATTTAAGTCACAACGACGGGAAAAAGTTGGATTTAGCATTTCGGTATAAAGATCTTTCTAATTCCAGTTTGCATACCAATCGAACACCGGCGTTGTTTGGATATGGCGTATATGTAGAACCTACAGATTCTGAGATTCACCAAACTGACTTATGTAAAGAGAACCACTGGCAATACGATATTACCAAATATATAGGGTTGCGCGTAGACAGAAATCAACTGGTTTTTGACCAGCATGAAACAAAACGTTTGATTGACTTATTTATAAAAGCCAATACTCAAAAGATATTTATAGAACCCCATTTAAAGGATCGATTGAAGCTTACCTCAGACAAAGTTAGGTTCCACGGATGCCATGCAGTTCGACATGATGACCATATTCACGTACAAATTCGTTAAATTTGGGTATGAAAACGCTTACATTACTCAGACATTGTAAATCAGACTGGAGTTTTGGCGATTTATCCGATCACGATAGACCGTTGAATAAGCGTGGAAAAAGAGACATACCCAATATCGCAGGTCGATTAAATGTACTGGATTATAACCCAGACGTCTGTTTCCATAGTTCTGCTCGTAGGGCCAAGGATACAGCGAATGGTGTACTAGAGTACCTTGATTTTTCAGTGAAGTTAATTGAAACCGATGATCTGTATGTATTCGACTTTGTGTCGTTACACAATTTTATTATGTCGGTACCAGACAAGTACGACAACATATTATTGGTAGCCCATAATCCAGGTTTGACCGACTTGATCAATTTTCTTGGTGATGTTAAACTTGATAACCTTCCAACTGGTGGGTATTGTCAATACCAGTTTGATCTTGGGCGATGGGAAGACATCGATGAAGGTAAAGGGATGTATACGTTTCTGGAATATCCTAAGATGTTTAAGGCCGTAGTTAGTTAACCTTAAAGATTAACTTTTTACCGTTGATGACAGCTTCGGCGTATAGGTCACAATCTCTATTCTTATAGGGGTCGTAGTCAATATATATCACTTTAGAACTGTTGTTAGCCGTTACGGTCAGT
>CAYZWM010000155.1:0-10252 GCA_964482155.1 uncultured Chitinophagaceae bacterium
TGTCTCCGTCTTCAATATCGATCGTCAATACGTTATTTGAATCCAACGTGGCACTCGTCAAACTCTGATCGTCCGTATCTATTGTGCCTGGAGGTAATACTACGTAGCCCCCATTTTGTAAATAGATCGTATCGTTACTGATGCTAATTGATTGAGAGTCTGCATCCGTATTATCCAAAAACTTAGAAAGATCAACCGTTACGCTATCGCCGTTTTCAATGTAAATTGTAAGAATGTCATTGCTGTCAAGAACCGCACTGGTCAAGTTTTGATCGTCTGTGTTGTCGAGGTAAGCGCTCAAATCTACAGTCACACTATCACCGTTCTCAATATCGATTGTCAATACGTTGTTTGAATCAATCGTTGCAGATGTCAAATTCTGTTCGTCCTCGTGTGTCGCACCTGGAGGCAATACAACATAGCCTCCATTTTGTAAGTAAATGGTGTCGTTACTGATACTGATTTGTTGTGTATCTAAGTCGGTTTCATCAAGAAATATCGATAAATCCACAGTTACACTGTCTCCGTTTTCTATATCTATTGTTAATACGTGGTTGGTATCAAGCACTGCAGAAGTAAGGTTCTGCTGATCGGTATCAACCGTTTTAGGCGGTAATACAATGGATCCACCATTACTCAGATAAAGTGTATCGCCAGTAATACTAAGTGTTTGAGAATCCGTATTATCTAGAAATTGAGATAGGTCAACCGTAACACTGTCACCATCTTCGATGTCGATCGTCAAGACGTTGTTTGAATCCAGGGTCGCTGAAGTCAAGCTCTGATCATCGGTATCTATCGTGCCTGGAGGTAATACTACATAGCCTCCATTTTGTAAGTAGATTGTATCGTTGCTGATGCTAATTGATTGGGAGTCTGCATCCGTATTATCCAAAAACTTAGAAAGGTCAACTGTTACGCTGTCGCCATTCTCAATGTCGATGGTTAATACGTTGTTGGTATCCAGGGTCGCAGACGTTAAGTTCTGCTGATCCGTATCCACCGTACCTGGAGGCAAGATTATTGACCCACCGTTGGCCAAAAAGATGGTATCTCCTGAAATACTTAGTGATTGAGAATCTGTATTATCTAATAAAGCAGATAGGTCTACTTTTACTGAATCACCGTTTTCAATATCAATTGTTAATACATAATTGGTATCGAGAACTGCTGAAGTCAGATTCTGTTGATCCGTGTCTACTGTTCCTGGTGGCAATACAATTGACCCACCATTTGTTAAGAAAACTGTATCTCCATTAATACGAAGGGTTTGGCCGTCCGTATTGTCCATAAATCGCTCTAAATCCACTCGTACGGAGTCACCATTCTCGATATCAATGGTTAACACATTATCGCTATCCAGGGTTGCAGATGTTAGATTTTGTTTGTCCGTATCAACGGTATTGGGAGGAAGAACAATAAAGCCACCGTCACTCAAATAAACCGTATCGTTCGATATTCTAATATTTTGAATTTCATTGGTGATCGAATTATCGGCATCGACATATAAGTCCTCCATAAGCACGTAATTCCCATCCTCAATAAATAAGGTGTCGTTACGGATATAAAGGTTTTGATTATCTGTATTATCAAGTAAGTCTGTTAAATCTACATCAACAGAGTCCCCATTTTCAATGTCTATGGTTAGAACATAATTCGAATCCAATGTAGCGGACGTCAGATTTTGTTGATCGGTGTCTACCGTATTAGGAGGTAATAATGCATATCCCCCATCACTTAAATAAATCGTATCGTTCGATATTCTGATATTTTGGAGCTCATTGGTAATTGAATTATCTGCATCAATGTACAAATCCTCCATCAATACGTAGTTACCATTCTCAATAAATAAGGTATCTCCTCTGATATAGATAGTCTGATCGTCTGTACCTGCATTGGTCAGATCAACTTGCACCGAATCTCCATTTTCAATGTCGATGGTCAAAATGTTGTTCGTTAATACGGCTGAAGTTAAATTCTGACGATCCGTATCGTCAAGGTATTTATTTAAGTCAACGGTAACCGAACTCCCATTTTCAATTTCAATGGTGAGTATATTATTTGTATCAATCGACGCAGAAGTAAGATTTTGATTATCCGTATTATCCAAAAACGGAGTTAAATCAACCGTTACACTATCCCCATTCTCAATACCAATGGTCAGAACATTGTTGGTATCGAGCACGGCTCCGGTCAAGTTTTGTTCGTCCGTATTTACCGTTTGGTTAGGAAGTTGAACATAACCACCTCTTGAAAGATATATGGTGTCATTTGAAATTCTTAATTCCTGAATTTCATTGATAGAATCGTCATCACTTAATACAATGTAGTTTCCACGTTGGATGGACAGCGTATCGTTCTGGAGGGTAATTTCCTGGTTATCTGTGTTGTCCAAATAAGCACTCAGATCGACAACAACGGAATCCCCATTTTCAATTGCGATGGTAAGTACATTACTCGAATCAATGGTCGCAGACGTTAAGTTTTGGTTATCTGTATTGTCCAAAAACTCGCTGAGATCAACGTTAACGGACGCGCCGTTTTCAATATCAATGGTCAATACCTTGTTGCTATCCAATATTGCTGACGTTAGGTTTTGGTTATCCGTATTGTCCATAAACCTCTCTAAATCCACTTTTACCGAGTCACCATATTCAATATCAATGGTTAATACATTGTCTGAATCCAGAGTAGCCGAGGTAAGATTTTGTCGATCCGTGTTGTCTAGATATTTTGCCAAATCAACGAATATTGGATTTCCGTTTTCGATTTCAATTTTTAGAATGTTATTCGTATCGATTGTCGCAGCGGTTAGATTTTGGTTATCCGTATTGTCTAAGAACTTAGCAAGGTCAACGGTTACAGAATCGCCATTCTCGATCTCTATAGTCAACACGTTATTGGTATCCAGAGTTGCCGACGTTAGATTCTGATCATCCGTTCCTGCCTTGGTTAAATCAACGGTTACAGAATCCCCATTTTCGATATCTATCGTTAACACATTGTTGTTGAGGATAGCTGATTTCAAATTTTGCCTGTCCGTATTGTCGAGATATTTAATTAAATCCACTAAGACTGGATCTCCATCCTCAATTTCAATTTTCAGTATTTGATTCGAATCAATGCTCGCCGATATTAAGTTCTGGTTATCCGTGTTATCAAGAAATTTTTCTAAATCTACCTGAACAGAGTCTCCGTTTTCAATACGGATGGTCAATACATTATCGGAATCCAACACCGCTGATGTAAGATTTTGATCATCGGTACCGGCCTGGGTTAAATCTACCGTTACAGAATCTCCATTCTCGATATCTATGGTTAAAATGTTGTTCGATAGGATTGCAGATGTCAGGTTTTGACGATCTGTATTGTCCAGATATTTAGCTAAATCCACGAATACTGGATCTCCGTTTTCAATTTCAATTTTGAGAATCTGATTGGAATCAATTTGTGCGGATGTTAGATTTTGATCATCCGTATTGTCCAAAAACTTGCTCAAATCAATGGTTACCGAGTCTCCATTTTCAATTTCTATAGTTAATACGTTGTTCGTATCCAACGTAGCCGACGTTAGGTTCTGTCGATCTGTATTATCTAAATAACGACTTAAATCTGTCGTAACCACATTGCCTCTACCAATGGCAACAGAGAGTTGATTGTTTGAATCCAGGGTTAAATAAGAAAGATTTTGAAGTTCGTTTAACGAATCATCGTCATTTAGATATATCGTCCCACCACCTAGAGTCAGTTCTATTTTATTTTGATCTTTAGAAATGAGTTGAAGCTCATTTCGAATCGACGAATCTCCATCAAATACTTTGTCAAACGGAAGTACTACATAGCCCCCTTGACTTAAGAAAATAGTGTCATTTGAGCGTTTAAGGAATTGAATCTCATTCGTTGCACTCGAGTCGTCCAATTGAATCGACCCTCCATCGTTATTAAGGGTAATTGTTCCTTTACCCTGGCTTAGAAAGATTTTTTGATACCCTTTTCGATTGTCGAGCATGGTCAAATCAACATCGTACGTCCCTCCAGCATCTCGAATCCGCAAAATGTGAGTAGCCGTATCATACGACACCTGTTTAAGGAGCTCGTTTAAACTTGAATTATCATCAAGAATTTGCCACTTGGTTTCATCCGCTTTCCAATAAAAGAACTTGTTGAAGTCTGTGTCGTAAACAAATAAACCATTTGATTGCGGCACAATCGCCATCCGTTCTACAGTGGATAATCTTGGCAGAAGAAGACCTTTGTCATTAGCTGAAAGATCCAGAATGGCATCTTTCGCAGGGGTTACCGTACCAATTCCGACGTTGTTCTGTGACCAAGCTTTGTTGCCCATATCACATAGTAGTAGCGTAAGAAAAAATACGAAAACTAATCTCAGAGAGTTAATTATTCGTCGCATCATAAGTATGGAAGATTTCTCTTCCTAGTAAGTAGTATTACTACAATAATATCAATAATCGGCCAAATTGACAAGGTAATTCACACTTTATCCACATTTTTAGGCTCTTTAGCGTTTAAGAGACGGAACCTCAGAATCCTTTACCTTTTATCTGATAAAATGGCTCAAAAAACGGTTTTATCAGGGGCTTACGATCGAATTGGATATGTTTGCGAAAATATTTTGTAGATGAAAAAACGTTTCCTTACTGTCTTCGTTATCATGCTTGTAGCCTCTACTACACATGCACAGGATAAAATGCTTACCATGAAAGATGCCATAGTAGGTTACCATCTATACCCAAGAGGGGTAAGTCAACTGCATTGGGCAGACGACAACCATTATGCCTTTAAAGACACGTTAGACAATGGCGATGATGTGATGAAGTTAGTAGAAATGCATGCCACGAATAACGGTCTAACTAAACTTATTACGAAACAAGATATCGACCAGGCTTTAGTCAAGATAGAAGCCGATACCTTGAAAAAACTACCTCGATCAACCTGGAACAGTGACAATGGGTTTCGGTTTTATCACAATAAGATGTATTACTCGTATAATGTAGGAGATCGTACGGTTAAAAACATATTGGAATACAATCCAGGAAAAATGCAACATGCAGACATCAATTGGACGTCTAACACCATTGCTTATGTTAAAGACGATAACCTGTGGGTAGATAAACATCAAGTAACCACCGATGGTGGAAATGGTCTGGTTTATGGCCAGGCGGTCCATCGTAGTGAGTTTGGTATTACGAACGGTACATTTTGGATGGAAAATGGAGACAAACTTGCCTTTTATCGTATGGATGAATCTATGGTGACCGAATATCCGTTGTATAACCTGAACGACATACCAGCCACGTCAACTCGTATTCGATACCCAGTTGCTGGCGATACAAGCCATCACGTAACCGTTGGGATATTCAACACCAAAACTAATGAAACTATTTACCTCAAAACCGGCGAACCAAAAGAGCAATACCTGACCAATGTTTCATGGGGACCATTGGGCAACTTCGTTTACATTGCTGTGGTAAACCGAGCTCAAAATCACATGTGGTTAAATCAATATGATGCACATACGGGTGATTTCGTAAAAACGCTGTTTGAAGAAACGAATGATAAATATGTAGAACCCGAACATGGTTTGACCTTTCTAAAAAGTCAACCAGATCAATTTGTTTGGTGGAGCGAACGCGACGGATATAATCATTTATACCTGTACAACACGGATGGAGACATGATTAGACAACTCACTAAAGGTGAATGGGTTGTAACCACGTTTCATGGTTTTAGCGCGAATGAAAAATGGCTTTATATCACAAGCACCAAAGAATCTCCTATCAACAGAGATTTATACGCCGTTTCATTTAAGAAAAGCAAAAAGATCCATAAACTAACTTCAAACGAAGGAAGTCACCGGGTAACCGGGAGTCCAAATAACGTTCACTTTATTGATAATTTTAGCAGCACCATCATTCCACGAGAAGTTCGGATCATTACAAGTGAAGGAAACAATCTTGCCACATTAAAATCGGTTAAGAATCCATTGAGCGAATACCAATTGGGCCGAATGAACATCGGCACATTAACCGCCAATGATGGAACTGAATTGTACTATCGGATTATCAAACCTATTGACTTCAATCCTAAGAAAAAGTATCCCGTGTTGGTTTACTTATACAATGGACCCCATGCCCAATTGATCAATAACACCTGGTTGGGTGGAGCTAATTTGTGGTACCATTTTATGGCGCAAAATGGATTTGTTGTATTCACTATTGATGGCAGAGGATCTGCCAATCGTGGCTTTGACTTCGAAAGTGCTATTCACCGTCAGGTAGGTACCTTAGAAATGGAAGATCAACTGACCGGTGCACGTTGGCTTAAAAACCAATCCTGGGTCGATTCTACCCGAATGGGAATTCATGGATGGAGTTACGGAGGTTTTATGACTACGTCTATGATGACACGCCAACCAGGTACATTCCAGGTAGGTGTGGCTGGTGGTCCGGTTATTGACTGGCGATATTATGAGATTATGTACGGCGAACGATATATGGATACCCCGGAAGAAAATCCAGAAGGTTATAAAAATAATAACCTACTAAACTATGTCGATAGTCTTGAAGGTAAACTGCTTATGATTCACGGTGGACAAGACAACGTGGTGTTGTGGCAACATAGCTTACTGTACTTAAAGAAGAATATTAAGAGTGGAAATACAAACCTCGATTATTTTGTGTACCCACATCACCCTCATAACGTGGGAGGCATGGACCGTGTCCATTTATACCAAAAGGTGACGGATTATTTTATGCTTCACCTCAAATAAACAATCCAATTCATGCGATTTACTCTATCCCTGATTCTTCTTTGTGGTCTTAACCTGGTTGGTTTTGGTCAAAGCACTCAAGCGTACGTCATTTACAATTCCAAAGGCAAAAAGGTGACGTATGCAAAAATGATTAAAGGATTCAGCAAAGCTGATGTTGTGATGATAGGTGAATATCACGACAACCCAATTAGTCATTGGTTGGAACTCGAAATCACTAAAAGTTTACACACGAATTTCAACCTCACCCTTGGGGCAGAAATGATTGAACGCGACAACCAGGATGAACTGGATTTGTATATGCAGGATAGTATCACCCAAAAAGGATTAGACACCCTGGCTCGTTTATGGAAAAATCATAAAACCGACTATAAACCGCTGGTTGATTTTGCCAAGGATTCAGGACTTGTTTTTGTGGCTACAAACATTCCAAGACGCTATGCAAGCCTCGTTTATAAGAAGGGCTTCGATGCGCTGGATACGTTACCCGATTTGGAGAAAACCTGGATGGCGCCGTTACCTATTGCTTTTGACTCTACCCTACCCCGATATCAAGCCATTTTGGCCATGATGGGTGGACACGGTAGTTCCAGAATCGTAAAAGCTCAAGCCATGAAAGATGCCACTATGGCTTATTTCATTTTGCAAAATTTCACCATTGATGAAAACGCAAAATTCATTCATTACAATGGTTCGTTTCACTCCGACTTTCATGAAGGAATAATCTGGTACCTGCTTCGGTCTAGCCCGGGAATAAACGTCAAATCAATTGCAACGGTAAGCCAGTCGGACAACTCTAAATTGAGCAAAGAACATTTTGGCCGCGCGGATTTTATCATTTGTGTGGATGACGATATGACGAGTACCTATTAGACCAATGGAGGTGGTATAATAACCTAGGACGGTTTAATTCACTTCGATTCCTAATCTACTAATCGCAAGACAATTTTTATCGGAACTTGACTCAATACAATAAGATCTACTCCTGGTAAGCTCATCTCTAAGGCTCTGTTTAATTGTTTTCAGTTCGTTAATTTTTTTTTCAATTTCACTGATTTTTTCTTCTACAATTTGAACAACCGTCGAACACGACGCCAAATCTAAATCTATTAAGTTCAGAAGAATTGCCACTTCTTTTATAGTGAATCCAGCAGATTTAAACCCTTTAATTGTGAGTAGGCGGCTTAATATTTCTTTTGAATACTCCTTGTAATTATTATACGGAGAGGAACCGCGATTCACTGCAATTAGTCCCTTTTTCTCGTAAAAACGAATTGCATCTTTCGTAAGCCCAGTTCTATTAACTATTTCCCCTATTAACATACGTTTTCCAAAATAACCGAAATTTTACTTGACCGTTGCCTTTAGACCACGGATTACATTTGCAATGTAATAATATATAATGGATGTGAAAAAAGCACTTAAATACATTGTGATGGCTCTTCTAATCTCGTCATGTGACAACATGCAAACAACCACGAACAACCCAAAAACTCTGAAAACAGAAAACTGCAGTACATGTAACAACTCTCAATGTGAAACTACCTGTTCCTCTAATCCGCACCATGACACACTAGAGGGGCAAAGGTTAAAAGAACTTATTCCTTCATGCAACTTATCAAGTGCATCTATTATAGACCGTAAAAATGAGTTAAATGAGAGAGGCATTTTCCTAAAAGTAGCAGAAATAAAGGAAATTTCCGATGGATATGATTTCGTGTTCCATGAGCCCAAAGAGTTCTCACAAGAAATTCTGGACTACATAAATTTTGAACGAAATTGTTGCTCAAACTTTTCATTTGCAATAGAATTTGAACCCAATGAAAAAGCAACACACTTGAAAATATTTGGAACAAATGGGGTTAAAAAACAAATTAAAAACGCAATAGATGAGCTAAATATTGGGAAGAAGTAATAGGTCACAACGTATTAGTCCGCCGAGGGAGGCTGTATTGCTTTTGACAATTTTGCCACTCGTATTTCTATTATTTTCTTTATGATTCTCCTTCCGAAATAAACTGTCCATAGAAGACTGATAAACAAAAGTGCGATCATATTGAACTTTTGTTTCCAAAATAGATTATTGTGGTTAACGTATTTAAGGGGCCTCATTGAACTTAAGTCTGATGCACGACCCCATGCAATAAAGGCATCGGCCATGGGAAGTGCGCCGAATAAATAGCTTTTTTTCTCATTCATTCGCCGTTTAAAACCAAATGCATTTATGGTTTTGTACTGCCTTTCTGATGTCGCAAATTCACCGAACCTGGACTGAAGCCCAATATTCACAATGGTCGCTGAAAACCCTACACCGAAAATCACAGGTCCAGAATCCACATCACCGAGACCAAAAGTTCCTTTTGGGTATTCGCGAACGGACGGTAACCCGAACGTAGTTGTCATAAAATGACTTTCGAAACGATCATATTGATTCCGTGCGAATGGTCCGCCAATTTCAGACAACATTCTTAGAATCAAACTACTCGACGACCCTCTGGCGCCCCCTAACGATCTTCCGGAAGTTGCTTCCACCCGATGTGGCACCAAACCGGTGTTCATATCAAGATGGCCCTTAACCTTCTCAAGCCATGAGTCCACAACAAATTGATAGGTATTACTATTCAATATATTATAGTTGCTCAACGAAGCCATAGCAACAAACATATCCGCTGGCCAACACTGATTTGGGTATGAAGACAGGTAAGGTGTTTCAGAAGACTGTACCGCTTTAAAGATGAGCTCGCAGTTTTCGTTAAATTGATTGACGTAGTACTCTTTATTCTCAAATTCAACATCAATGCTCACTATTTTTGAAAGTAAATAATTCCTCCAACCCTGATAGAAAATTCCATAAGCAGGGACCATCGTTTCATTGAAGACTTCCCTACCCCGATCTGAATCAATTTGATCGTATGCATACAACGCCTCCATTGTGGCTCTTGTTTTTATTTCGTCTTTAACACCATACGCTAATGCCAATTCACACCAACTTAACCCATACAAAGCGTTGACAAACACATAACCTTCGGGAAACATAGCTTGCATTCGATTTCCAAGGTCATTGGTTTTCAACTCCGATTCAAGAAAATTAAGTTGCTCAATGATGTCTTTCTGCTTCTCTTTAACCGAATGATTTTCAGTGTATAACTGAACGTTGACCCATAAAATAATTGCGGATAAAAGGCTAATTAAGATTAAAAATACACGTCTCATGGTTGAAGGTTAGAAGGTTGAAGGTTGAAGGATTGAAGGGTTGAAGGGTTGAAGGATTGAATCAACCAAATTTAACCAATTGGAATAAATAATAGGGTTTGGCCCGTTAGAAGCCTAGAATTTATGGTGTAGACTGCATTGAACCTGCCTTTTCTCCCATCCATCCGTGGTCTGCTGCATAAATCCCAGTTGGACCTTTAGCCCTTTTCTTACTTGATAGCCTAAGGCTCCATACAGTCGATTGCGATC
>CAYZWM010000156.1:0-2862 GCA_964482155.1 uncultured Chitinophagaceae bacterium
TTCTTGGAAACCATTTTATTGAGGCTTATGACGGTTCAATGCCTAATGGCTCCATATCTCCATCGGATTTCCGGTTTAGCAACCAACGTGATTCCACTTATCTAGCTCAGGAAGAACGTGTGATTTTACATCTAAGCAAGATGATTAAAGGCCAGCCTGATAAGGGCGTTGAGGGGGTAATTTCTGTTGACTACGATGATGAAAGTACCATCATTAAAGTGAACGCAAAGACTATTGTGCCTGAACTAAGTATGGCTATTGCCAACATTGAATATGACGTTTTAAGTCAATTCTACATTCAAAATTCGATCGAAAAACAGCAGGCGACCTATACACACGTTCGAAACAAGGCTGATTCCATTTTTGTAGAATTGAGATCTGCCGAAAACCAATTGGCACGATATCGCGACCAATCTGGCGGAATAATATTAAATACTCAAAAACTCCCTAAGCAGCAATTGGCTCGAAAAATAGAAATGCTCTATCTATTGTATGGAGAGTCTATAAAGAATCAAGAAACTGCCGAATTTCTATTAAACAACGCTACCCCCTATTTCCAAATAATTGATAGACCATTGGGGCCTTTTCAACCCGTTGGAAAATCGAGATTAAAAGCTCTAATTACAGGAAGCATACTTGGCGCTTTCCTGGCCATTGGCCTGATACTTGGCCGGTTTTGGTTTTTGGAAAAATTAAATAAAGAAAAATTACAGTCTTAAGATGACAAAAACTGCCTTAATTACTGGCGTTACTGGCCAGGACGGAGCATACCTATCTGAGTTCTTGTTAAAAAAAGGATATACGGTTCACGGTATTAAGAGACGTAGTTCTCTATTTAATACAGAGAGAATCGACCATCTTTACCAGGACCCGCACGTCGATAATAGAAAGTTTATACTCCACTATGGAGATTTAACTGATTCTACCAACTTGATACGAATTATTAAGGAAGTTGAACCGGACGAAATTTACAATCTTGGAGCAATGTCCCACGTAAAAGTGAGTTTTGATTCACCAGAATATACAGCCGATGTAGATGGTATTGGGACCTTACGTATCCTGGAAGCAGTTCGTTTACTGGGATTGGAGCAAAAGACACGTATCTATCAGGCATCAACCTCTGAGCTCTATGGGTTAGTGCAGGAAGTCCCACAATCTGAGACAACACCGTTTTACCCTAGATCTCCTTACGCCGTAGCTAAGATGTACGGATTCTGGATTACGGTCAATTATCGTGAAGCGTATAATATGTATGCCTGTAACGGTATACTATTCAATCACGAAAGTCCTCTGCGCGGTGAGACCTTTGTAACTCGAAAAATTACGCGGGCAGTTGCACGAATTGGTCTTGGACTCCACGACAAGTTCTATCTTGGAAATTTAGACGCCAAAAGGGATTGGGGGCATGCTAAAGACTATGTCGAATTGATGTGGATGATGTTACAACAGGAAAAACCCGAAGACTACGTAATTGCAACTGGAGTGACAACAACAGTTCGTGATTTTGTAAAAATGGCGTTTGCAGAAATTGGCGTTGAACTTGAATTTATGGGTAAAGGACCTACTGAAACGGCCAAAGTAATAAAAGCCAGCGATCCTAGATATCCCGTTACAATAGGTCAAGAAATTTTGGCCGTCGATCCAAAGTATTTTCGACCCACCGAAGTAGATCTTCTCATTGGAGATGCTACTAAAGCCAAAGAAAATTTGGGATGGGTTCCCAAACATACTCTAGCCGATCTGATTAAGGATATGATGGATTCAGATATTGAACTATTTAGAAAGCAACAAACCCTTCATGATAGTGGTTTTGTCTTCGTTCCAAAGGAAGAGGAGAAATAAACATTTCGAAATATATCGTTTTTACAAAAAGCACAAAAATTCGTGGATAAATCCTCCAAAATATACATAGCTGGGCACAACGGAATGGTTGGCTCCGCTATTGTACGAAAATTGAAACGTGAAGGTTATAATAACCTCCTAAAGCGAACGAGTAAAGAGCTCGATTTGAGAGACTCGAACGCTGTTTCGGACTTCTTTTCCCTTGAGCAACCAGAATATGTATTTCTTGCTGCAGCCAAGGTGGGTGGTATTCAAGCCAACAATATCTATCGTGGGGAATTTTTGTACGACAATTTAATGATTCAGAATAACGTAATACACAATTCATACTTGACCAAAGTAAAGAAGTTGTTGTTTCTTGGATCGTCTTGCATCTATCCTAAAATGGCTGATCAACCCATGCGGGAAGATGCCTTGTTAAGCGGTTATTTAGAGGAAACGAATGAGCCTTACGCGATCGCTAAGATTACTGGAATCAAAATGGTTGAAAACTATGCCCGACAATACGGCTGTAATTTTACGTCAGTGATGCCAACCAATTTATATGGTCCAAACGACAATTATGATTTGGAAAATTCCCACGTCTTACCAGCCTTGCTTCGAAAATTTCATGAGGCAAAAGTCAATCGGACTCCAGAAGTAGAAATCTGGGGCACGGGAAGCCCACTTCGTGAGTTTCTACATGTTGACGACTTGGCGGAAGCCTGTTTCTTTGTTATGGAAAATCACGATCATTATCAGTTCCTAAACGTTGGAAGTGGTCATGAAATAAGTATTAAAGACTTAGCGCTTCTCATCAAAGAAGTGGTTGGATATAAAGGAAACCTCGTTTTCAATACAGACAAACCAAACGGCACACCAAGAAAATTAATGGATAGCTCAAAATTAGATGGAATGGGTTGGGTTGCTAAAATTAGCCTCAAAGATGGAGTGTCAGGGGTTTATGAAGAATTTAAGGTGAAGACCCATCAATCAATTTAACTAAGTAATTATCATTTATAACAAAATAAACTATTTACT
>CAYZWM010000156.1:2872-10247 GCA_964482155.1 uncultured Chitinophagaceae bacterium
AAGAAGTACATTGACCTACTTTTCAAGTAAATCATGTCCATATTGTGCTTCCAATACAGTGAATATTGACGATCGCAAAAAGTTGGTTTCTAGACTATTTGAATGCCAGAAGTGTCACCTTAAGTTTCGGCACCCCAAAGATGATGGACAAAGAAGTTTTAAGTATTATACGAATGAATATGCGGAAAGCGACGGCATTACCACTACTCTACCGAATAAAGCAGATCTTGAAAAACTTGTCAATACCAATTTCGGGGATACGCCAAAGAATGCAGACCGCTACATCGAGCTAATGAGATTCCTTAAACCAAACGGAGACATTAGAGTACTTGACTTTGGTGCGAATTGGGGATATACGAGTTATCAGTTTCAAAAAGCCGGAATTGACGTGGTACCTTACGAAATATCAGTACCTAGAGCTCAATACGGCATGGACAACCTCGGGCTAAACATCGTTACCGATATAGACAAAATAGATGGGCAGTTCGACTTTGTTTTCAGTGCACATGTGATCGAACACTTGCCAAATATTAATATCCTCTTTGATCTTGCAAAAAAGCTCACCAAAAAAGGTGGATTTCTATTGACATTCTGCCCGAATGGGTCACTCAGTTACAAAGCTGCAAACCCCATTGGATATCATAAATGCTGGGGACACATTCATCCCAATTACATCTCTGAAGATTTTTTCAAAACGGAATTCGCTAAAAACGCGTATTTTATTGGTAGTGGCGATAACCTTGATCGCGTACAAAACTGGGATCAGAACAGTCAAATAGTCGACGATATGTCTGAATGGGAACTTTTTTCCATCGTTCGCCTATAAAAGTTCAAGTACCATTTTGAGTACATTCTATTTAAGAAGTCATTTTTGAGTCTGAGAAAAAAAGTAGTCAACGGAGTTCTCTGGACTTCAATTTCAAACATTGCTGGATTTGGAGTTAACTTCTTTTTGGGCATATGGCTAGCTCGATTGTTAGGACCTGGTGCCTATGGCCTGGTTGGAATGATTCTAGTAATAACCGGATTTGCTCGGCTATTACTTGATTTTGGTTTTGGTGAGGCTTTGATTCAAAACCAACACGTCGATCAAAACGATTATTCCACCATATTTTGGTTAAACGTTTTCATTTCAATCGTTCTCACTGGAATCGTCTATTTCAGTGCTCCACTAATTGCAAGTTTCTATCACAATCAAGAACTGATTCCACTTTGTAAAGCGCTTAGTTGGACGTTTATATTGAACGGCCTAGCCATCATACAGCGCATCAAATTGGAAAAAGCGTATCGATTTAAAGCCCTTGGTATCGCCGAGGTCTCTAGCTCCATATTAAGTATAAGTGTAGCCTTAGTATTGGCTTTTCGTAATTATGGTGTTTGGTCACTGGTCGCATTACACCTTGTCAAACCCTTGTGTTACAACATAGTGGTATGGATTTCTTCAAACTGGGCACCTTCACTGAGATTTAATACGCAAAGCATCCAAAAACTCTCTAAGTTTAGTTTCGCTCTGTTTTTGAATGGACTCATTGGTACACTTTCGATCAACCTAGATAAGCTACTGATTGGAAGGACATTTGGAGACATCAATTTGGGTATATATTCAAAATCCTTTTCAACGGTTCGGATGCCCGTAAACCAAATCATGTCAGCGCTTGGACGCGTTATTTTTCCCGCGTTTTCTCAAATACAAGATAACCACGAAAAGATTTTTGATGTCTATAAAAAGATTGTGGTACTCATTTCATCATTAATTTTTCCAATAATGGTTTCATTTTTCGTGTTTAGCGATGAACTCATTCTTGGTTTATTTGGAGTAAAATGGATCAAGATGATACCCATATTCAAGATTCTAGCTTTGACCGTTGGGTTTATACCATTTAATATACTTGCAGACAGTGTGGTTAAATCTCAAGGTCGTGTCGATTTACTAAACTACATTACATTTATTGAAAAGCCACTGGTTATGATAGCCGTTGTAATCGGAATCATTATGGGTTCCATTGAAACGGTGGCCATGGCCTTTGCCGTAAATATCGTAATCGTATTTTTTATCAAGAGTTTGATTGTAAGTAAAGCACTTGGCAAGCGTTTTTGGCCTTTGCTCAAGTGCCATGCTGGTGCAATGCGAATTATTGTGTTGCCCATAGTTGCCTTGTTCGGCCTATCCTATTTCGCTGATATGAATGGTATTGTTGCGAAGATTTGGATTTTGGCCCTAAGCTTAAGTGTATCCATTTTTCTTCTCAAAAAGAGCTTAATAACCCCAATGCTCGAATTTATAGCTGACTATCGTAAGGGTAGTCGTTCATCGTAAGTCATCATGGTATCTGTAGTCATCCCTGTTTACAATGCTGAGGAGTATCTGATTGATGCATTGGAGAGCTGTATTGCTCAGAATACCAATGTATTGACAGAAATTATATTGGTCGATGACCACTCAACCGACAACAGTCGGTCAATAATGAATGCCTATAAAGCCAAACATCCCAGGTTGATTAGTGTCTTAGACAACCCAACAAAAGGTGGACAATCCGCTAGAAATCATGGCATTAGACACTCCAATGGGAAGTATATACAATTTTTAGATGCAGATGATATCTTATCGCCCGATAAGATTGAAAGTCAACTCAAACTGCTAAGCGCAGGACCCAAAAATGCCATTGCCTCGTGCAGATGGTTACATTTTAAGGTAAACCCAAATGACGCTCAGAATAGACGACAAAACATTGATAAAAGCTATGATATACCAACGGATTGGTTGGTAGAATCGTGGAGTGGTAATGGAATGGGGCAAACTGGGATTTGGTTGATTCCCAGAGAAGTAATAAAAGTCACTGGTGAATTTGATGAAACATTGCACCTCAATCAGGATGGTGATTATTTCTCAAGAGTCATTATGAACTGCAGCCGCATATTATTTGACGACTCAGTTACGGTGTATTATCGTAAACCAAAAGTGAATAATGTAAGTCTGCGAAAAAGTGATGAAGCGATTGACTCTGCTCTTCGGTCTTACAAGAAATATGAAGCAATCTTAACGCGTGTAGATACGGAACAAGTTCGTAGAGCTCTATGTAGGAATTATGAAACGTTTGTTTACCAAAATTACAATCGACATCGCGATTTATCGAGACAGGCCATAGCGTATTCAAAAGCCCTTGGTTTTGTTCAATTTAAATGGACGAATAGCACGTTGTTCTCGTTCCTTTCAAAAGCAGTCGGTTTTAAAACTGCTTTTTTTTTACGTAACGCCATTAAAGGATTCTAAACCAACGCGTGATTAAAAGACTCGTTGATAAGATAAAAAACTCTGAATTCGTTCGTAATGCGGCGACTCTGGCAACAGGTACAACCATTGCCCAGATCATCTCCATTGGAACGGCTCCTATAGTTTATCGAATATACAGTAAGATAGATTATGGCACCCTGGGGTTATACATGGCAATTGTTGGTGTAATTGGTGTATTCAGTACCATGCAGTTTACACAAATCATTTTGCTTGAAAAGGACGATGAACAATCCAAAGTAGCCATGTGGCTAAACCGTTACATCAATTCCATTTTTACCGGGTTGGTGTTCTTGTTTGTTCTCGTTTTTCAAAACTATATTGGTCACTGGGCAAACAACGAATTAATTACGCCCTGGCTTTTTCTAATTCCAATATCCATATTTTTTGGGGGACAAAACGAAATTTTCAGAGTTTGGGCGAATCGAAAAAAGGAATACAAACTTCTTACTATAAATTCAGTTATTGTAGCCGTTTCTGTACCTGTGTTCTCAATCACAATTGGATTGTTACATAAAGGGCCCCTTGGGCTGTTTATCGGTTTGGTTGCAAGCCAGGTTATTCCCACCGTTGTACTCATGCTCGGTCTACGATCAAAATATGACATGGGCCCAAGAGGAATACGTACCCAAAGTATGGTTGCCATTGCAAAGCGGAACTACAATTTCCCATTGTACACCCTGCCGTCTGAATTTATCAATCGCTTTACAAATCAGCTGCCCGTCTTTATGATTAGTAAATTTCTAGGACCAGCCACAGTTGGAGTTTATAATCTTTGTGTCCGAATGTTGGGATTACCCATAAGCCTTATTACCAACGCAATTAGTGAGGTCTTCCGGCAACGAGCCACAAACGATTACAACCAAACGGGTTCGTGTCGGCCGATTTTCAAAAAGACATTCAAAACGCTATCCCTAATTTCTATTTTACCGATTATCATAATCTTAGCGTTTGGTCCTGATATTTTTGCTTTTGGTTTTGGCGAAAAATGGAGAATGGCGGGTCAATTTGCTCGGATATTAATCATTATGTACACCGGAAAACTAATCGTCAGCCCGTTATCATACATGTTTATTATTGCCAAAAGACTACAGGAAGACTTTATCCTACATATCTACTTTCTGGTGTCCAACCTTGTCATATTCCAGACTCTTGGTCAATATTCTATATTTACGGTTCTGATTCTTTACAGTGTTAATTACCTGTTGATCTATACGTATACCGTATATAGGAGCTATGTATTTTCAGTTAATAAAAAATGGGGCAAGCAAATAGCTTAAATAATGAATGAATTTAACACAGAAATGTATGACTCCAAACTGGAGTTGTATTATTCACAAGATAGACAAGATGTCTTTGATCAATTGCCAAAAGGCATTGATTCTTTGCTTGACGTTGGATGTTCAAGCGGAAAATTTGGGGAGTATGTAAAAAACAAACTTGGCATAAAGGTATATGGGGTTGAACCTCATAATGAGTCTTACGATCAAGCCAAGGATAAACTAGACTTTGTTTACCATGGTCTTTTTACGGATAGTGTTGATTTTGGTGGAGTGAAATTTGATTGTATAACCTTCAACGATGTACTCGAACATTTAGTAGACCCATGGGCAACACTGGAACTGGCTAAACAACATCTTAACCCAGGTGGTTCCATAGTTGCATCCATTCCAAACATACAATGTTACGATGTGATGAAAGAGTTGGTTTACAAACAGGATTTCCAATATACCCGATCAGGCATATTAGATAAAACCCATTTACGTTTTTTCACCAAAAAAAGTATGATCCGATTATTTAACGAATCGGGCCTTGACGTGTCTTCAATTGTTGGCATTGGTGATGTTACGAAGAACTCAAGACTACTAAAATACATTAACCTATTGTTCGCCAAGCGTATAGAAGGTTTCAAATATCAGGGTTACATTTTACGTTCCAACGCCAAATAAATCAAGAGAATGGTCAGTATAGGAATGCCCGTATATAATGATAAAGCCTTTTTGGTACAGGCTCTGGACAGTTTATTAAACCAAAGTTACAGCAATTTTGAGTTAATTATATCAGATGATTGCTCATCAGATGGGTCTGAAGAAATATGTAGAGAATATGCCAAAAAAGATCCTAGAATTAAGTTCATTCGGCAAGAAAAGAACATTGGGATATCAAGAAACATGATCTTTCTGTTAAAACAAGCGAAAGGCGATTTCTTTATGTGGGCCGCAAACGATGATCTATGGCATAAAGACTTTATCAAACATCTACGAAATATCCTGGTAAACGACGAGTCAAAGGTTTCCGCTTTTTGCTCCATGTACTTTATTGACGAACAGAATAATCAACTTACTAGTCCCCCACCAAGAGCTACGGACTATTCCGGATCATCCGCTCACGTACGACTCAAAAAACTCGTAACAACATTTGACGACTGTTTCGGATATGGCCTGTTTAGAAGGAATACCATTTTGAACATACAATTTCCAGTTTGGAAATGGCCGAATAAAACCTGTCCGTACAACAACATATACCCAACGCTTTGTTTTCACCTGTCAGCTGGAGATTTTGGACTCTATACCGACGAAGCCTTATGGTTTAACCGATTGAAGGAAAGTGAGAACATTCATCATAAAATACCTTACGACAACACCTTCTTGAGGGGATTTATGGCATTTGCTTTGAGAAAAACAAACCTGGTTTATGAATCTGCACTCAATATATATAGAGCCTCCAAATCGATAGGTTTGGTTGTAAAATCACTACCTCATTTCATTTATCATTGGTGTATTGTTCAAATTTATAACGAGTTTAGAAGTCGTCTCCGACGATATAGGGCTGGAAAAGTCAAATTCATTTAGTGATAGTAATAATTAACTACGGTACGGGTAATCTCACGTCAGTACAAAACATGCTGAGGAAGGTTGGGGTTGCAGATGTTAAAATATCATCCGATGCAGAAGATATTCAAAAGGCGACCAAACTCATTTTACCGGGAGTTGGCCGATTTGACTATGGCATGCAAAAATTGAAGGAATCCGGCCTGGTTGACACCATATCTTCTCGAGTCTTGAATGATAAAATTCCTATTTTAGGCATTTGTTTAGGTGCTCAACTGATGACAAAGAAAAGTGATGAAGGCATTGAGAACGGATTAGGCTGGATTGACGCTGAAACCGTACTATTTGACAAAACTAAACTGGCTTCCGATCAGAAAATTCCTCACATGGGTTGGAATTATACGACATCAAAAAAAGACACCGCATTATTTGATGCCATGCGGGAAGACCCACGTTTCTATTTTGTCCATTCCTACCATCTCGTAATGAATGATCCAACCGATGTTTGGTTAACGACGAACTACGGATATGAGTTTTGTTCAGCGTTTCAAAGAGACAATATATACGCCTGTCAATTTCATCCAGAGAAAAGCCATAAATTCGGAATGAAAGTAATGGAAAACTTTGCCAACCTCTAGTATGTACATTCGCAAACGAATCATACCGGTACTTCTACTCCATAAAGGCGGACTTTATAAAACCAAAAAGTTTTCTAAACCTGTTTATATCGGAGACCCCATTAATGCCGTCCGGATTTTCAATGAAAAAGAAGTAGATGAACTGGTCATATTGGATATTGATGCGACCAAAGACAAGAGAGGTCCAAACGTCGAACAAATTGCTGACATAGTAAGCGAAGCATTTATGCCCGTTGCATACGGAGGCGGCATTTCGACCCTTGAGCATGCAGAAAAATTGTTTTACAACGGCATAGAAAAAGTCATACTCAATTCTCAACTTCTTGACAGTCTACAAATCATTGCCGACATTGCAGAAAGGTATGGTAATCAAAGTGTTATAGCCTCAATTGATTACAAAAAAAACATATTGGGGAAACTAAAAATATACTCACATGCATCCCGCAAAATTAAATCTAAGTCGATCCAGGATTTCGCGCTGCAGTGTGAAAAAATGGGTGCTGGTGAGCTCCTTCTGAATTGCGTAGATAGAGAAGGGACTTACCTTGGTTACGATCTTGAACTTCTTAAGAACTTAGCCGAGCAATTGTCCATACCTGTAATAATTTGTGGAGGAG
>CAYZWM010000157.1:0-10231 GCA_964482155.1 uncultured Chitinophagaceae bacterium
GAAGCCATGTGCAATCGGGTCATCATAATCAACAAAGGGAAACTTGCCGCTGACGATAGTATTGCCAATCTTCAAAAACAACACAACTCCCAAACCGTGTTTGTCGTAACGTTTAAGAATCCGATCAAAGTCGTTGAATTACAACGAGTTCAAGGAATTGAAAAGGTCAAGAACGTCGGAGAAAACCGATATCAAATAACGACGAACAAACAGATTGACACGCAAGAAAAATTGTTTCATTTTGCGGTAAACTCAAAAAACATTATTCTCGAACAAAAAGAAGAGGAACAAAACCTGGAACACATATTCAGGACGATTACCAATTAATATGTTAGCCATTCTACAAAAGGAAATACGGAGTTTTTTAAGCTCGCTTATCGCCTACATAGTTGTGGCCGCATTTCTCCTGGCCATTGGTTTGTTTATGTGGATATACAAGGACACCAACGCGTTGGACTATGGCGCCGCCAGCCTTGATACGTTATTTATGATGGCTCCGTGGGTGTTTATATTTCTCATTTCGGCCATTACAATGCGTTCCTTCGCTGAAGAGAAAAAAGCGGGAACTATTGAGCTTCTGACGACGCATCCCATTACCGATTGGCAGATTATTTTGGGTAAATTCTTTGCTGGACTAGCCTTAGTTGTATTTGCGTTAATACCGACCCTGCTTTATTATTATACCATACATAAACTGGGCAGTCCCATCGGCAATATTGACACTGGAGCCATGTGGGGCTCGTATATCGGCCTTCTGTTTTTGGGTGGGTGTTATGTCAGCGTTGGTCTGTTTGCTTCATCCTTAACAGACAATCAAATTGTCGCGTTTATACTCTCCACCTTCCTGTGCTTTATCTCTTTTTCTGTCATGGGACAACTAAGCGGTTCGTTTGGTACAGGAAAACTCAATTATTATATCGAATGGTTGGGTATAGACTATCATTATCAATCCATTAGTAGAGGCATTTTAGATACACGCGATATCATCTATTTTGTAAGTTTCATTGCACTTTTCTTGGGGTTAACCAATTTATCGTTCGGTAGAAGAAAATGGTAAAAGCTACTGACAACATAACGAAGCGGCCTTCGGAACGCACAAAAAGTCTTTGGAAATTGACCATACTCATTGCCGTCATTTTGGTAATAAATGTGGCCTCTGATTTGATATTCAAACGATTTGACCTCACGAAAGAAAAGCGATACACATTATCGGAAGCAACTATAAACCTGGTTGATCAGCTTGAAGAACCCATATACATTCAGGTTTTTCTGGATGGAGAATTCCCGAAGGAATATCGTCGATTAAAGAACGCAACAAGAGATCTGTTGAACGAGTTTCAACACATATCGAAAGGTAAGTTAGAATACCGATTCGATGACTTACTCACGGACAAACCGATCCAGGAAAAAAATGATATCCTTACCCAATTAACCAACAAAGGCCTCCAGATTACGGAGCCAGAAATTGGGCAAGACGAAGCAACTTCCGAAAAGTTCATTATTCCAGGTGCATTGGTTTCGTACAATGGAAAGGAATATCCGCTCAACTTATTGAAACGAGAACTGGGTCAAAGCCTTGAAAATGATATCAATGGTAGCATCGAATTATTGGAATATGAGATCGGTAACATCATTCGAAAATGTGTGGTTAACCGTGAAATCAAAATTGGATTTACTCAAGGGCACGGCGAACTAGATCGTATTGATGTGGCCGACCTGGCCAAGTCGCTTGAAGAATTTTATGTGTTGGGTCAAATTAACATCAACCTAACGGATACCGCATGCACAAAACAATTCCTGACTGAAATGAGGCAAAACCCAGAAGAAAGTGGGAAAATTTTGCTTAAAGGCGTCATGGGAAAAATGAATTCGTATGATGCCCTCATCGTAGCCAAACCACGCATCAGTTTTCTGGATGAAGAGCTCTTTTTGCTTGATCAATATGTGATGAATGGTGGTCGGGTAATTTGGCTGGCAGAACCTTTAATTGCGGAGATGGATAGTGTTGCAAAATACGGTTCCATCATGACGGCTGATTATAACCTGAACGTAAACGACTTATTATTCCGCTATGGTGTTCGCATCAATTCCAACCTTATTCAGGATTTGAACTGTAACATTATCCCTGTTTTGGCTCAGGGAGGAAGCGGCCAACCCGGTTTTATGCCGTGGTTGTTTTATCCCTTGTTTACCACCAACAATGAACATCCCATCGGACGAAACGTACCCGAAGTTTGGGGACGATTTTCCGCTTCTATAGATACACTACCCAATAAAAAACTGAAAAAAACGGCTTTGTTATTTTCGTCTCCAACGAGTCGGTTAGCCAACAACCCCGTTAATATCTCTTTTGACCTGTTGCGCTTAAAACCGACTGCCGACATGTTCCGGCAACCCAATAATATAGCCGCTGTACTGGTTGAAGGTGAGTTTCAATCTCTTTTTGCGCATCGAAGAGCGATGACGCAAAAAAGCCCGATTCCGTTTAAGAAAAGTATAGCTGATAATGCGATGATTGTTATTTCGGATGGCGATTTAATTGCAAACGAAACCAACAAAGACCGGACGCAAGTCTATCCGCTCGGTTACGACAAATATGCGACTCGAGCTGCTGGTAAACCCATCGAGTTTGCCAATAAAAAGTTCTTTTTGAACTGCGTCGATTATTTGTTGGATGAGTCGAACCTGATTGAGGTTCGATCTAAGAAAATTCAGTTGCGATTGCTGGATAAAGCGAAAGTACAAGCTGAAAAATCGAAATGGCAAATGATCAACATGGTCCTTCCTATTGTCCTTCTCATCCTATTTGGCCTGATCAACTTCTGGATACGGAAAAGGAAGTATACATCGTAAGTCACCCTTTCTATTTCTTCACTATCTTTCTCGACTCTCCGTGTAAAACGAAGGTATATAATCCAGTTGGTAAGAAATCCAGATGTACCACGGCTTTATTACTACTGATTGCATCTATCCGAACATGACCAGTAACATCCTGTGCATACATATTCAACACTTTTAATTCACTGTTAAACGATAAGTCACCTTCTATAGTTACTCTGTTTTGAGTTGGGTTTGGATACACCGTCATCGTTGTTGTTCTAGACGAACCAATTCGAACTAGCCGAACACTGGAATACGTGAACTGACCGTCAAAATCTGTTTGTTTCAATCGATAGTACCAGGTCCCTGGGTTGGAATAAAAGTCAGTCAATTGATACACGTTTACGTTTGTTGCATTCCCTGCTCCTTTAACCTGAGATACTTCTTCCCAATCTATACCGTTACTCGTTTTCTCAATCGTAAAATAATCGTTGTTTGTTTCGGAGGCTGTTCGCCACTTCAACTCGGCCATTCCTCTTTTTTCGAAAACCTCAAAATCCAGCAGGTCTATTGGCAGGGATGCACCACTCCCAATCAAACCATGATTACCACAGGGCGTTAGGTCGTCGGCTGTATTGTTATCAAAGTTCCAGAATCCCAACAAGCCGGATGTATCACAACTGGCTCCCAAAAGATTCATCGGGTTACGTATCATTGAATCAATCTGCGAAGAGGACAACACACAATTCCATACAGATATTTCGTCAATGTTTCCGTTGAATTTTCTATACCCGTTGCCTGCGTTGGCCCACCTTCCGATGTTCAATTTGGTTTTAGATGGAAACTGTCTAATGTTGCCGGTTTTATTCAATGAGGCTTCAAGACTACCATCTATATACAAACGCATTTTACTTCCGTCATACGTCATTGCCAGATGATACCAGGTGCCGTTTACGGGTTTGGTAGTGGACTGAATATACGATCTGGACGTGGTGTGAAGAGCAAATTCAAACTTGGTATTGTTGCTGTTGTGTTGTATCCACCAAACACCATTGTCTCCGCTACCTGTGCTGTCACTAGCGGTAAACAAATTGGCCCAGTTGCCTACACCTGATGCAGTCAGGTCAGTCCAACGTACCCACATGGTTATTGTCATCTCCTTTCCGTCTGACAAGGTATCGAGACAATCCAGTTTAGAACCTTCTCCTAAATCTATATAGCTGTGTTGAGATGCGTTGAAAATAGCATACAAGCCAGATTGAGCAGAAATGGAAGAATTAATGAGGGAGAAAATGAAAAGAATCAGAACCTTCGTTTTGTTTGTTACACACATGACTATCAAAATTGTTCACCTTCAGCGGTCAATGAGATCATCCTTTATTATCTACATGTGGCGGATCACATTTTTGAAGAGCGCCCAAAAAGTGGGCTGTACGCGACTTGAAACTGTGAGAGCTATAAAAACCCTTCACCTTAAAAGAATCAATTTATGTGCCGTTGAAACAGATCACCTGGAAAAGCTCTTCGAAAACGCTCGATTCTCCTTGACTCATGTTTTGTACCCACGTTTTATAAACAGCTCTATACCAAATGTTTAATCATACTTTAGTACAAACCTGGCTGACTTTAAACTAAGGTAATTGCCATAGGAAACGAGATTCAATACGATTCGTCTCTTTGTTAGAGCATGTTCCATTTTGGGAGTTAATTCCGTTTTGGAGACACTGTTTGCGTTCAAACCCATCCACAGTCAACTCGCTTATCCATATTTGATTTTTTAGCCACTGGTCAAGACAAATTAGCCAATGATCAATCCCTATTTGTATCCAAACCTTGTGAACATTACCTTTGAACCATGGAACTTCCACGTGTCACATTCGGTCGACGAGGTAATAAGCGATATAACTACAAACCTCGATATTACGACGAAGACAAGGAAGATTTACAGGATCGGGTCGAACGTGCCAAGGCGGAAGCTTCTGGGAATTATTCTGCAGAAGGTTCACGAAGAAGGTTACAATCTGCGTTCAAAAACAGAAAATCTACGCCCATTGACCCTCTTGCCCAAAAACAAAAAATGGTATCACGAATTCGGGTATTCCTAATCGCCCTTGTCCTGGGTGCAGTCGCGTATCTTGCTTTTTATACCAACGCAATTTCAATTATTTTCGAGGCATTCAATAATGGCTGATTTAATACGTTTACTCCCTGAATCTATAGCCAACCAAATTGCCGCTGGAGAAGTCGTTCAACGACCAGCCTCAGTGGTTAAGGAGTTGCTTGAAAATAGCCTCGACGCTGGTGCTACATCCATTAAGCTGGTGTTTAAAGATGGTGGCCAAACTCTCATACAGGTAATTGACAATGGGAAGGGTATGAGCGATACAGATGCACGAATGTGCTGGGAGCGCCATGCAACCTCCAAGATTAAAAAGGCAGACGACTTATTTGCCCTATCGACTTTTGGGTTTCGTGGAGAAGCTATGGCCAGTATTGCCGCAATTGCACAAGTTGAAATGAAGACCAAGCCTTCTCATGAATCGCTTGGCACACACATCATAATTGAAGCTTCCGAGGTCAAAAAACAAGAACCTGTTTCTATGACAGATGGTACGACCATTTCTGTTAAAAATTTATTCTTTAATATTCCTGTACGGCGGAACTTTTTAAAATCCATGTCGGTTGAGACGAAGTACATTATTGAAGAATTTCAACGCATAGCTTTGAGCAGACCGGATGTAGATATGTCTTTGTACAACGGCCAGAATGAAGTGTACAAACTGGCTCAAACCAGCTTGCAAAAACGGATTGAGGACATCCATCTTAAATCAAAAAAAGGAGAACTGCTTCCGGTAGAAGAAAAGACGGAAATAGTCAGTATATCAGGTTTTGTTGGAAGTCCGGAGCTTGCCAAAAAAACAAGAGGCAACCAATTTATGTTTGTCAATCAGCGCTTTATCAAAGAGCCTTATTTCTTTCATGCCATTTCCAATGCCTATGATTCACTCATTGAAAGTGATCATCATCCATTCTACGTCCTTTTCCTGGAGGTAAACCCGTCTAAAATTGATGTAAACGTCCATCCCACCAAAACCGAGGTAAAGTTTGAAGAGGGCCGAGCGATTTATCAGATTATTCTGTCGGTAATGAAAAAGGCACTTGCCAAATACAACATTACTCCCGAGTTAGAATCAACGGCTTTCATTCCAGGTTTTGATCGCCTGGATTCTCCGTTTACAGATCGTTCTGCTATCCAACCCACTATAAAAACGGATACAAGGTATAACCCGTTTATTGGTGACCAGGTAAGAAAGAAAAGCGAAACAGCGTGGGAAAAACTTTATGAACCGTTTAGAGACGACCTGGTTGACCAACCTCTGCCTGAACCTCAAACGGAAATAAACGAACTTACGTCGAACACGGAAATCATTGAGGTAAATCACGCGTTTCAACTACATACCAAATATTTGGTTTGTATGGTCAATCGTCAGTTTTACATCGTGGATCAAAAACGAGCACATGAACGTGTATTGTATGAAAAATACAACCGTCAATTAAATACGGCCAAAGCCCCATGTCAGCAGTTGCTTTTCCCCAGAACAGTTGAATTGCAGCCAGCCGACTTTGAAATTATTACAGACCTTATTGACGAAATAAATCAACTGGGTTTTGATATCAGTCCGTTTGGGAAAAACACGATTATTATTAATGGCACGCCTGCAGACATATCCAAAGGAGAGGAACAGGAGATATTAGAAGGCATTTTAGAAAATTACAAACTGAACCAACAGGAGCTAAACATTGAAAAAAGAGAAAATTTGGCACGTTCACTAGCCAAAAATGCAGGTATTAAGAGCGGCACGGTTTTGGTGAATGAACAGATTGAACAGTTGATTTTGGATTTGTTTCATTGCCATCAACCCGGATTTACCCCATCAGGTAAACCTACGTTTGTGAGTTTAGAATCTTCCATGATCAACGGCTTTTTTGAATAACAACTAAGAATTATGCAGCACTACAGAGCGAGCGACCACTCAGCGATTCCCCCAATGATTAAGAATCTACTCGTAATCAATGGATTGTTATTCCTGGCAAAAGTCGTATTTGCCCAAAAAGGCATTGACCTGGACGATAGCTTAGCCTTATTTCATCCCTCGTCAATCGCATTTAGGCCCTGGCAGATTCTTACACACTTTTTCATGCACGCCAACTTCACCCATCTATTCATGAATATGTTTGGCCTGTTTATGTTTGGTCGAATGCTTGAAATGCGCTGGGGGGCAAAACGATTCCTTTTCTTTTATATGGCCACTGCTTTTTTCGCAGCTGTTCTGCATTTTTTGGTCGTCCAATACGAAATTTCAGGGCTGATTGAACTAATTCCTCAGGATGTCTATCAGGGAATAGTCGACAAAACGCTACAGCAATCTGCTGACCCTAATGTGCACAAATTGTATGGTCTTATTAATGGAGGCTCGCTTGGAGCATCAGGGGCAATCTTTGGCATTTTAGGAGCATGTTTGATCCTTTTCCCAAACTCCATTGTCTATTTAATGTTTATCCCTTACCCGATCAAACTAAAAGTGATTGTAACATTATATGGCCTTTACGAGTTATATAGAGGGCTGGAAAACTCTCCTACCGACAATGTGGCTCATTTTGCCCATTTAGGTGGTCTTGTGGCAGGTATAATTATTGTCAAATACTGGAATAAGACGCGGAGAGATAGTTTTTTTTAGATAAATTAGTAGACAATGTCTCTTTGGGAAAGAATCATATATGAGTTTAATAAAAATTCCTCCCCTGTAAGGAAGCTTATTATTATTAACGTTGGGGTCTTCATTTTGACGTCAATTGTCTTTGCTTTTGCCAAATATAACGCTGTTCCAGGCCAGGCAGACAAACTACTTTCTGTATTCTACCTTCCCAGCGATTTTGCGTTATTCATAAAAAAACCATGGACGGTTGTATCCTACATGTTTTTACATGTTGGGTTTAGGCATATTCTCGGAAACCTGATTTTGCTCTATCTCTTTGGCAGAATTCTTATTGACTTTCAACCCGCCAAGACCTTCTATACCATCTTTTTTGGTGGAGGTATCGCCGGGGGCGTATTGTTTATGATTATGTTTAACCTTTTTCCGTCTTACGTTGGAGGAGGGGGATTATCTAACATGGTTGGAGCGTCGGGTGGTGTTGTGGCCATTGCTGTAGCAACCGCTATTTTGGTTCCTAATTATGAGGTAAATTTATTCGGCGCATTTCGGCTCAAGGTAAAATGGATTGCCTTGTATTTAGTTGTTGTCGACGTTTTATTCTTTGGCAACGGAAACCAGGGTGGACATTTGGCTCATATGGGTGGTGCTCTGTTTGGTGCCCTTTACATTCTGAATCTTCAAGGCAGAATCCAATTCGGCTTTTTTAAGCGAGTCCGAAGCTTATTCAAGCCCAAATACACCATTATTGATGAACGTGAAATATTAAAAGACCGAAAAAAATCACCTAGAAAAAAAACGGTAAAATCCACCGTTTACAACGTACATTCGTCCAACAAACCCAGACAGGAAGAGGTCGATGCAATCCTGGATAAAATTGGCCAAAGTGGGTACGACAGCTTAAGTAAAGAGGAAAAAGAACTTCTTTTTAGAGCCAGCGAATAGACGTCTTGAAATCAGTACTAAAACCCATAGTTCGTTTTGCCAATTGGTTGGTTATTTTGGCCTTATTGCTCAGCTATTTATCGCCGTTTATTTCGCCTAAAACGTTGTGGCCTATTTCCTTTTTTGGGTTGACTCACGTCGTTTGGCTTTTTACATGCATCTTATTTTTGGTGATTTCGATCCTACGATCGAATAAGATGTTTCGGTACAATGTTATTGCCTTACTCATCGGAATCCCGTTTCTTGGTCGAGTCGTTTCCTATCATTCTACGACATCTGAATCGGATGGGTTTAAAGTAGCAAGTTTTAACACCTATGCGCTGGGTGCCGCCCTTAAAACCAATACCACCGAAGAAATAGATCTTTATCTTGATACAGCAAACATCTCCTGTGCTGCCCTCATTGAATGGCGATTCCAAAAAGGAAAAATCAACACAGAAAATTACCCCTATCAAGTAAAACTAAGGACTCAACAAAACCTCGACAATGGCCTGTTAATGGTATCGAAGTACCCCATCCTAAATTCAGGTTTGGTTCCATTTTCGGAAACTTCGTACAACATAGCGGGTTTTATGGATGTAGAGGTCATGGGCCAGGTTATACGCATTTATGGCGTCCATTTAGAAACCACACGACTCAAACCTCACCACTATCATGGCTTGAAAAGTTTAGAATTTGATTCGTTATACGCTGAAAATGCAAAGAATATAGCTCAGCGTTTAAGGATTTCAATGCAAAAAAGGGCCGGTCAGGTGGATGATCTCAAGAGGCACATGAAAAATTCACCACACCCCACCATAGTGATGGGAGATTTTAATGATGGTTCACAAAGCTATACCTACCAACAACTCAAAGAGGGTAAAAAAGATGCCTTTGTAGAGGCTGGATATGGTTTTGAGTCTACGTTTTTAAGACCTTTTTCCTTGTTGCGCATTGACTTCATATTATTTGATGACGAATTTACATGCAATAACTATCGCTCTACCAGGGAGATTTATTCGGATCATAAACTGATATTTGCAGACCTCAACCTAAAATAGAATAATGAAATTTCTCGACCCTAAATTATCCGAATACGCGGAAAAATATACGACCTCGGAAAACGATATACTTCAACAATTAAGCCGAGACACCTACGCCAATGTGTTGATACCTAGAATGTTATCTGGCCATTTGCAGGGGCGGGTTCTGAGTATGTTTAGTCATATGATCCGACCAAAGACCATTTTGGAAATTGGTACATATACCGGGTACTCGGCATTGTGCATGGCCGAGGGCCTTGTCGAAAACGGTAAACTTATTACCATTGACATCAATGAAGAATTGGAAGATATGGTGCGTACCTATTTCAACGATTCGTCGTTTGGTGCAAACATTGACTTTCGCATTGGTAATGCGATAGAGATTATTCCAACATTGAACGAATCGCTCGATCTGATTTTTATCGATGCCGATAAAGAAAACTATTCTAATTATTTCGATCTGGTTATCGACAAAATGGCTTCCGGTGGCATCCTTATTGCCGACAATGTTTTGTGGAGTGGCAAGGTCGTAGACCCCTCTCAACTGGAGAAAGATGAGGAAACTCAAGCCCTTCACCACTTTAACCAAAAGGTGATGAAAGACGATCGGGTGGAGAACGTTTTAATGCCAATTCGAGACGGAATAATGGTAGTTAGAAAAAAGTAGACGATTCCCTACTTTTGCACCTCAAAATTCTGAGGACAAATGAAAAATATTTTAGTGGCCAT
>CAYZWM010000158.1:0-10213 GCA_964482155.1 uncultured Chitinophagaceae bacterium
GTAAGGTAACTACCCCCTCAAGGTAGCATGTCTACCAATTTCACCACCTGGGCTTTTTCGTTTCAAAAACGTTTGCAAATGTAAGAAAGATTGCCTTCCAGATGTTAGATTTCTACATGAATTTAATCACCTAGAATTACTCTTCCTTATTGCTATTTTTTAGCAGAAGAGCTTTAAAAAATTCATTCAAATCGCCATCCATTACCGCCTGTACATTACTGGTTTCGTGGCCGGTCCGTACGTCCTTAACCAGTTTATAGGGCTGCATGACGTAATTCCGAATCTGACTTCCCCACTCGATTTTCATCTTACCCGATTCAACCTCGGCACGGGCTTCGTTTTTCTCGCGTAAAGCTATTTCGTACAACTGAGATTTAAGCATTTTCATTGCCTGATCTTTGTTCTGTAATTGAGACCGTGCCTGTTGGCACTCAATCACCAGCCCAGATGGAGCATGTTTTAGTCGAACAGCGGTTTCTACCTTGTTTACATTTTGCCCACCTTTTCCACTAGCTCTAAAGGTATCGTAGCTAACGTCTGCAGGATTCACCTGAATGTCTATGGAATCGTCTACCACAGGATATACGTAGATGGATGCAAACGATGTCTGTCGCTTACCTTGTGCGTTAAAAGGGGAGATTCGTACCAATCGATGAACCCCGTTCTCGCCTTTTAGGTAGCCATATACAAATTCGCCGGTTACTTCCATGCTGCACGATTTAATACCCGCAACATCACCATCAACCTGATCTACAAGGATGGTTTTATACCCATTTCGCTCTGCCCACATCAAGTACATCCGTTGAAGCATTTCTGCCCAATCGTTACTCTCTGTTCCACCTGCACCTGCGTTTATTTCAATAACGGCACTGAGTTGGTCTTCCTCATCGCCCATCATGTTTTTAAACTCGAGGTCTTCAATGAGGCTCGTCGTTTTTTTATACTGATCGTCGACTTCCGTTTCGTCAACTTCTCCCGCTAGTTTAAATTCCTGTAAAACATCAAGGTCGTCGATGAGGTTTTCAATTTTACTATAGGCGTCAGTCCAGACTTTAATCTTGTTTACGTCTCGAAGGTGTGCTTCTGCTTTTTTGGGGTTGTCCCAGAAATTGGGATCCTGAGATTCGATCTCTTTCTGCTCGATTACGGCTGTTTTTCTGGGGATGTCAAAGATACCTCCCCAAGGCATTGATTCTGCCTTTTAAATCTACCAACTGATCGTTTGTCATCTATTTTTCTTGTATACGATTAAAGGTAATGCCAACAAAAAATGCCATTCCGTTATTTTCATATCTGTAGGCACTGTTGGAACCTAAGGTTTGTTCTGTAGAAAACTCCTGAAACAAATACGCAAAACCCGCTCGAATACCCACCCGTCGAAACGGTTCATACCGTACGTACAACTGAGAGTTCAAACTGCCTTTTGAATTGCCTGAGCTAAACGCATTGGCTTTGGTTGGAAACGAGGTTATACCACTTTCAGCAATAAACCCATTCGCTTTAGAATGTGCACCTGGTCGATAAAATGCCTTTGAATCGCCACCGGTCGAAACACCTAATAGATCCAAATTGATGCCCACCGAAAGATTTTTTAATAGGAAGTATTCCCCATTCGCATAAAAGTTAAAAGCAACACTCAGCACGCGATCATTAAACAGCGTATCGATTGTAGCATCTGAGCTTTTAAGCGTTGGATGAGCCGTGGTGAATGAGATGTTTTGGTTGTCCTGAATACCCATTCTAACCCCTAAACCCAAACGTAACTTATTCTCACGAAGGTTTATGATGTCTTTGTTTAAGCCAAGTTCAACATGTCGAACCGCGTCTGTGGGACTCCATGCATAACTCAAATTAAATCGATAATCTGGAATTGCTTTTAACACCTCTGCAGGTGGTTCATTCTGAGCCTGACTTAAGAAACTTAAGCCCAGAAACAGCGATATATAAATGTACTTTAACAACTAAACTATCCGTACAACTCTTTGGTAAGAACGTCTCGTATCTCTCTGATTTCAACCACATTAACTTCTCGTTCTGATTGCAAAATCAGCTCAAGCAAATATTCCATGGCACTCATATCGATCCCTTCGTCTTCATCGCCAAACTCGATATCAAAGTTTCCATTTTCTTCGATATACGTATAACACAATCGGCAAATCTTAACCAAGGTTGGATTTTCTTCCTTTCGTGCAACTTCTCGAATCTCCTTAAGCGTAGCAATTACTTCTTCTGCGCTAAATTTCTTACGTACAGACTCTAATAAGCCTTCTACTTTTTTATTGCCCTCTAAGCTTTTCATATCTTCTGAAATGATGAAATTTTAATATCCTGCAAAGGTATACTTTTTGAGTATATGATTACACATCGTAAAATGCATTTGTGACACTGATACCGCGTAGTTAAATCAGGGTTGTTCTGCACCAAACCTGGAAGATGATTACTTCTTTTTGGCCCAAACGTATTCAGCAAATCCGTACCAGTCCCAATATACGCTCGCCAATACATGACCGTACTTGATTCGGTTGTGAATAAACTTAACAGGCATCATGGCAATGTTGCGCCAGCTTCTTCGGGTGCCACCAGACAACACATCAAACCCTGCGTTTTCCAACACCTTCGATATCTCTGGCACAGAATAAACGCGTACATGGGTATCGTCGTCATAAAAATTTAACGTGCCTTCCCGACTCGGAAGCGTGGTACTCTTTTCGCCTGGATACTCAATGTAAATCACCCCGCCACTTTTTAGTTTAGGCGCCAGGTTTTTAAGCACCTCATCTCCATTGTGGAGGTGTTCAATAATGTGCGCCATCAGAATGGCATCAAAGTGGTTATCTGGAATTTCGGAATAGTCGAGTTTCGTCAGGTCCATTTGATAGAACGCATCCATTTTCGCAAAATCTTCTGGAGCGTAATTGTAATCCTTTACCAGGTCTATGCCGTGATACGTTCCTTTTGGAAAATAGTATTTAAAATCCGTTGCCGATTTATTACCAGAACCGGCATCCAATACCGTAAATGCGTCATTCCCAAACTGTTTTTTGAGTCGAACGAATTTCGTTGGAATTTTTAATGCTGTTAATAAAGGCATAGGTGAAAATTATGCGGCAAAAATAAACTTAAAATAGCCGCATAAGTGGCTGATATTCGAAAATCACTGCTCTTCTTCGTAAAACAGTTTATAGTATTTCCGTCCATGCTCGTCCACCCCTTTTTCTATCCAGTCTCGTTTTCCATGAATATAAACGTGAAAGTTTTTGTCCAACTTGAGCACACTCTTAAACACGCGAGCCTTTTGTTTAACCGCCTGGTCAGATATCTCGAATGTTGCCTGCCATTCCTGTTCATTTTCGTCGGCAAACTCCTGATTGAATTTTTGGAAGGACTTGATCACTCCTTCATCTTGAAAAACGGCTCCTTCAAACTCGGTTTGATTATATGTTTCGTTGTTTTTGAAGTAATCTATCGAACGGTTTAGAAGATCAATTTGGTCGGCTTTTTCAACCTCAAATTGCTCAGGAAGCTTTTCTGAGATAAAGCTCTTGCATGCCGACATTACGCTTTGCGTATTGTAGTAGACATCGCGACGTGGTTTTAAACTTAAAAACTCATCGACCCAAAAACGAGCTTCACTCCCTTTATTTGTATTGTCCACTACACCAACCAAATAGCCTTCATTTGGCGATGTATTAAAGATCAAACAGCCCTTATCGAGCTTCTCTACATTAATACCCGTTTCGCTTTCAACAGCAAAATTGTTTTGAGACGCAATTACTTTTAAATAGGTATCCTTATTCTCTGATTTAAATAAACCAACTGCATTGACAGTCTCTCCTTCAATAAAGCAGTCTGTAAAATAGGCCACGCACAACTCCCCACTTTTAATATTGGGATGTGAACCACTTTGGTACAGGTGTTTTGCAATATTCACCGACTGTTCGTGCAACGAATCGGGATTTTCGAAGATGGCAGACACATAGGTATATACTTCGTTCAGGTCCAGGCTGGTATCATGATCGAAATGATAGAGCTCTTCGCCCTTAAATGCACTAAAAAAATAGGTCTTCAACGCGTCATCAACTCGCTCATTTCTGTCGAGTTCGGTCTCTGACAAATAAATTCGCTCTTCGTTCATTTGGTTCCCTACTTTGTGCAAGAAAACAGACTCTATAATTACTTCCCGGGATTGTAACATGTGACGTGAATAGATTTACGCAAATAAACCCAACTTCATGGAATTTGCCTCAACGGGAGACTGAAAACATATTGCGTTCTTTCTGTTCTTCGATTATTTTGATCATTAAACCAGATTTAATTCAATTTGACGCCCAACGGATTACATTTGCCAAAATAAAATCGAAAAGAGAACGTATTAAACAGATATGAGTTTTGTATACCCGAATTTTTTATGGGCTTTGTCTCTTTTATTGATTCCAATAATCATCCACCTCTTTCATTTTCGTCGATATAAGAAGGTTTTGTTTCCAAACGTCCAATTTCTAAAGAACGTTCAGAAACAAACGCAGTCGGTAAAAAAGGTTCGGAATTTATTGATCCTTATCGCCAGACTTCTAGCCCTCGCCTTTCTCGTTTTTGCCTTTGCACAACCTTTTATTCCGTTGGGCACAAAAGCTCAGCAGGAAGATCAGATTATTGGAGTGTATATCGATAATTCGTTTAGCATGGAAAACGAAGGCAGTCAGGGGCCTCTTTTTGAGCAAGCTAAGGAGAAGGCACGAAAGTTGGTCAAAGCGTATCCATCGTCAGACCAGTTTCTCATTCACACCAACCACTCAACTTCACAACATCCTATAAATCAAGACGATGCCATCGCTTTTATAGATGCCATCGACATTCAAAAAACGTCAAAACATCTGTCGGAAGTATTGGCGATTATGGAGCGTAGCCTTGATGGCAATGGGGTAGCTCAAAAAAACATGTATGTGTTTTCCGATTTACAGAAATCGGATGAAATAGGCTTGAGACAAGGCATTGATTCTTCTTCAACATTATCTATTGTGCCTTTTCTGGCCACCGAAAACAGTAATGTGAGTATTGACACCGCGTGGTTTGAAAGCCCCGTTATTCACTTGAATAAACCCATAGAACTCAACGTTCGAATAACCAACCATGGTCAACTTGACATTGCAGGCGTACCTGTTTCGCTTGAGATTGATGGAGTCAAAAAAGCAGTAACGAGTGTAAACATTGATGGCAATACGTCCGATAATATTCGATTGGGCTTCACTCTTTCTGAGGGTGGATGGAAAAAGGCCAAACTCACTATTGAAGATGCGCCCATCATTTTTGATGATGAATATCATTTAAGCTTTAATATGAAGCCCAAAATCAACGTGTTTATTGCCAATGGGAAGGACTATGTTACCACGTTGTCTACCGGTAGAGACCATTTGTCGTCTGTTTTTATTCGCGACGAATCATTTGAGGTAGTTAGGCAAAACACAGGAAACATTGACCTGAGTGCCTTGAAACTTGCCGACCTGGTTATACTTAACGAACCCAGTTCTGTGAGCAATGGTTTAACGGCAGCCTTGGTAGACTATGTTTCTAAAGGAGGCAGCTTACTTATTATCCCTTCCAAATCTGCACAATCGAATTACTTAATCGGAATGACCAAAGCACTTGGGATACTGGCCTATGGTAATCGGGTAAATCAGTCTATTGCAGTTGGAAAAATTGACTTAAACCACCCCTTATTTGATCAAGTTTTTGAAGGGAATAAGAAAAAAACACCGGACAATCTTAGCTATCCAAAGGTGAACCAATACATCCAAATGATCACTTCTGGGAAAGCCGCATACCATGTGGTGACCTTAGAAAATCAGGATGCATTTCTTTCATCGTCGAAGTTAGGAAACGGTGAAATATTCCAATTGGCTGTGCCTTTAAACTCCGAATGGAGTAATTTTCAAGAACATTGGTTGTTTGCCTCCTTACTTCCCAAAATGGCATTGAACCGGTCGTTAGACTATCCGTTGAGCTACACCATTAGCAACAACAACCTGTTTAAAGCGGTGCCTGAATCGAGAAATTTACAAGGTGAGTTAAGCCTTAAAAACAATCAAACCGAATGGATTCCTGTTGTAAGTAATAGCAGTTCTTCTCCCTATATTGATGCGGGTTACGATGACCTTGACGCTGGTCATATCACCTTATATAACGGCGACACCAGCCTTCAGGTGGTTGCCTTTAATTACAGTAGAGAAGAATCGATTAATGCTTACTTTTCAGCAAAAGAGATTAAAGAAATTATGCCGAATTCGATCGTTAATGTGGTTGACAATCCGGTAACCTATGTAAAGGATACGGTAACCGAAATGCGATTTGGAAAACGCTTTTGGAAATGGTGTATTATTCTAGCATTGATTTTTCTCGCAATTGAAATACTTTTGTTGAGGTTTTGGCCTAACAAGGTTAATTAATTTACACTTGCATAATTTAGCAACCGTTGTCTAACAAATCCATACTCATAAAAAGAGGGACTCTAATAGACCCTAACAGTGAATTTAATCGCACCACTGTAGACATCTTAATCGAAGATGGGAAAATCAAAGCCATTTCGAAAACCCCGATTTCGGATAAGGTTGACGTACAGGTTACTGCGGAAGACTGCTTTGTTCTCCCCGGTATGCTCGACTTGAGGTGTCAACTAAAAGACCCCGGCTATGAACATCAGGAAGATATATCATCCGGATCGAATGCGGCAATGTTCAGTGGATTTACGGCTTTGGCAGTGCAACCCACTACCCTACCCGTTACTCAAAACAAGTCTCAAATTGAAAACCTAAAAAGGCAGAGCGAACAGGGTTTAATTGATTTGCTTCCCATTGGTGCCACCACCGAAAATCTTGAAAGTCGCGACATTACTGAAATGTACGATATGCGACAGGCAGGTGCAGTAGGATACAGCAACGGAGACAATGCCTATCCAACCTCCGGTGCATTAATGCGGGCCTTGTTGTACTCCAAACAGTTTGGAGGATTGATAATGAGTCATGCGTTGGATCCTGATCTGGCTAAAAATGCTTCGGTCAATGAAAGCGACGTAACAATTCATACCGGCCTTAAGCAACAACCTGATCTGGCAGAAACAAGCCAAATTAAAAAAGAAATTGACATTGCGGCCTATGCAGAGTCGCACATCCATTTCTCACACATCTCTTCCGGTAAAAGTGTTGAGGTAATTCGCGCAGCAAAAAAAGAAGGACTCGATGTGAGTTGCGATGTGAGTATATGGCACTTAATATACACAGACGAATCGGTGTTAGAATACGACACCAATTACAAGGTAACTCCTCCGTTCAGATCAGAACGTGACCGATTGATGCTGATCGAAGGCGTTTTGGATGGTACGATTGATGCCATAGTCACAGACCATAATCCTCAAAACGCTGAGAACAAGGTTGTGGAGTTTGACTATGCCGATTATGGCATAAACGGCTTGCAGACGTTTTATTCTGCATACAACCAATTTCTTGCCAAAAACATCTCTATGGAAGTGTTTGTAAACATGACAGCACATAACCCGAGAATGCTTTTGAACCAACCAGAAGCGAAAATAGCGGTTGGAGAAATCGCTAATATATGGGTTGCTGATCCGAGTAAGGAATGGATGTACGACAAATCGTCTAACCTTTCGAAGTCGGAAAACAATCCATTATTTAAACAAAAACTGGTTGGAAAATGCAGCTTTGTGATGAACAACAAAACATTTAAAACCTTTTAATTCTCCTAACTACGAAACAATGAAGGACATATCTATAGTCATACCACTTTATAACGAAGAAGAGTCGTTAACCGAGCTTACTTCGTGGATTGCCAAGGTAATGTCTGAGCAAAAATTCACGTATGAATTGGTGTTCATTGATGACGGAAGTACAGACGCATCGTGGTCTGTGGTTGAGGAGCTTAAAAAGAATCATCCCGAAATAAGAGCGATCCGATTTCGAAGAAACTATGGAAAATCTGCTGCGCTCAATGAGGGCTTCAAGTATGCCGACGGTTCTGTGGTTATTACGATGGATGCAGATCTGCAGGACTCTCCCGAAGAAATTCGCGAGTTGTATGACATGATTATGGATCAAGGCTACGACCTGGTTTCGGGTTGGAAGAAAAAACGATATGATCCGATTACCAAAACCATACCAACCAAGTTATACAACTACGTAACCAGTGCGATGTCTGGCGTAGAGCTCAATGATATGAATTGCGGATTGAAAGCATACCGCCTGGATGTGGTAAAAAACATAGAGGTTTATGGGCAAATGCATCGATACATTCCTGTCATTGCCAAATGGGCTGGATTTTCTAAGATTGGCGAAAAGGTAGTTCAACATCAGGCCCGAAAATATGGGACGACTAAGTTTGGTTTGTCTCGATTTATTTATGGACCTCTCGATTTGTTGTCCATCATGTTTGTCGGCAAGTTTGGTAAGAGGCCTCTACACATTTTTGGCACACTGGGAGGCATTTCGTTTGCGGGCGGTTTTATAATTGCGGCCTACCTGTCGATTGCAAAAATTCTGTGGCAAGAGTACGACATGACGGCACGCCCCTTGTTCTATTTGGGCATATTGGCCATGATTATTGGTGTTCAACTTTTTGTCGCTGGTTTTCTGGGCGAATTGATCAGCCGATCTGGCAGAGAAAGGAATCAATATCAGATACGGGATGCCTTTGGCATCGATGTTGTATAACCCTATCTGGAATTTATTATACTTGTATTGAACAAAAACTAAAAATATGTCTAATTCAAAAATATTGATAGGTGCCGTAATTGCTCTGGTTTTCTTTGGAGGATGCAACTACAACGGCATGGTAAAAAAGAGCAACGTAGTGGACCAGGAATGGGCTGATGTGGAGAGCAATTATCAATTGCGATCGAACCTGATTCCTAATTTGGCAAAAATTGTACAAAACGCTGCCAATTTTGAAAAAGAGACATTGACAGCTGTGATAAAGGCTCGACAAAATGTGTCCAATGTCAACATTTCGTCTGACAATTTAACGCCTGAAAACATTGCAAAATATCAAAGCGCCCAAAATCAATTGGGAAGCTCGTTGAGCAAGTTGATGTTGGTTGTGGAACGGTACCCAGACCTAAAGGCCGTACAAGGATATAGAGATTTTCAAGCCCAATATCAAGGAATTGAAAATCGAATAGCGGTTGCCACCCAGGATTTCAATGAAGCAGCTACTAAATACAATACGTCTATCGAAAGCTTCCCGAATACCATTTGGAGCGGGATGATGGGTTTTGAGAAAAAACCAGTATTTAAATCTACACAAGGTGCCGAAGTGGCTCCAGATGTTAATGACTATATGGATTAATCATGGCGTGGAAACCCTTCTCATCTAAAGTCGAGCAATCGGTTCTTGACGCCATTAAGACGGCTGAGTCTACCTGCTCTGGTGAAATACGAATACACGTGGACAAGTACTGCAAAGGAGACCCGGTACTTAAAGCAACAAATCTGTTTTTTCACCTAGAAATGGATCAAACCGAACAGCACAATGGTGTATTGATCTATACCGCTATTAACGATCGTAAATTTAGCATCATAGGTGATGTTGGAATAGACTCCAAGGTACCTGACAATTTTTGGGAAGAAACGAAAGAGCTCATGTTGAAAAAATTTAAAGAAGGAGATATTTCAGGCGGTATTGTTACGGGAATTTTACACGCTGGAGAACAACTCAGCACTTTCTTCCCGGCAGATGATGACAAAGGCAATGAACTTACAGATGATATAAGTTATGGTTCGTAACATTCTTTTCGTTCTCACCCTGCTTTTAGGTCTTTCTACACTTGCGAAAGATCCCCCACCAAGTCCAGGCAAAAGTGATCGTGCTTTTGTTTCAGACCATCGCGAGGCTAATGTGTTATCTCCTCAACAGGAAAAAGCGCTCATTCGTAAACTTAGGGCATACTACGACAGCACAAGCAATCAAATAGCCGTTCTTATTGAACCGAGCTTAGAGGGCGATGAAGTCTTTAATTACTCCCTCAAAGTAGCTAGAGAATGGGGCATTGGTGATGCAGATAAAGACAACGGCATTCTCATTTATATAGCCACAAAAGATCGAAAAACCTTTATTCATGTCGGACGTGGTTTAGAAGGTGTTGTCCTTGACCAATATGCAAAGCGCATTGTCGACCATATTCTGATTCCTAGCTTTAAAAAAGTGGGTT
>CAYZWM010000159.1:0-8919 GCA_964482155.1 uncultured Chitinophagaceae bacterium
CCAGTTTAACCATAGATTGTTGGCAGGGTCGCTGGTCATCGTACAGTATTTGTTTTTAAATAAGTGCTTCATTCGTGAATGTATTATTGCGTTTAAAATTTTCCTTTTTTATTCCACCGGTTCCAGTTTTCGTTCAATAACCATTCCTGTAAATTCATGGGTATTACTTCTGGAATGAGTTTTTGGGTTGTGTCCATCGTCGCATTAAATCCGGTGTTTTCAAGCCATTTAAACATGGTGTGAAATTCCTTCCCCATTAATAGCTTTACGGCCAACATAGGGAGTTTCTGATATTTTACCGGGAACCCCATTACGTTTGTCATGATTTGTGCCGCTTGGGTATTGGTTACTTCATCTCCAACCAGGTCAACTGTTTTGCCGATCAGGTCAGGTCTTTTAAATACGGCAGTTACATAATTTCCTATGTCTTCTGTAGCCAATATTTGATACGTTTTGTTGGCGGATACCGGATCAGCTAGTTTGCCGTTTAATATTCTTTTGTAGACGTCTCGGATGTAATAGTTTTCCATAAACGCCACAGGTCGAAGAATGGTAGCTGGCAGCCCCAATTGATGAATTTCTTTCTCTATTTCATACTTACTGTCGAAGTGTTCCACCCCGGTTTTTCGGTCGCAGCTTTGGCAGGAACCAAATACGAAATGTTGTATACCAACATTTTTGGCCGCTTGAGCCATGTTCTTTCCAAATTGGATTTCGTTCTCACGTCCGGATTCCCAATAATTTTGAACACTGTAAACCCCGTAACAACCTTCCATCGCTTTTTCAAGACTGCCAATGTCCGTCATATCTCCCTGTACCATTTCCACGCCGTTGGCATTTAACTTTTTGGAAGCAAGGCTATCCAGGGTACGGGTAAGACCTTTGATTTGCCAATGGTTTGCTTGAAGTTTTTCGGCGACAGCACTTCCCTGTCTTCCCGTAATACCCGCTATTAAAATCGTTTTGTTCATTATGTCTTTTCTAGTCAGACAAATGAGGTATCCAAAACGGTCGGGATTAGTTAATTTGATTTACTTTTTTTAGGTGCTGCATAAACAGGTCGTGTAAATCCGTGCCTTTATTTACGAGGGGGTTTATCTCAGCAACGAGCTTTTCCCGAAGGTCGAAAAGCTCTTCTTTTTCGATTTTTTGAGCATCCTGTACCATTTTTATTTTCACAACTTCTCGGTGAAAATCTCTTTTGGGGTCAAACAATCCTTGGAGTTCAGAGCATTGATGGCATGTCCCATTTTTATTGATTAAAGCACATCGCCCTTTAAATATGTCCGTCAGTTCTTTCCTCGCATCCAATAGGTGGTGTTTTACTTGCCCGACAGACTTATTCATGATTTGGGCTACCTCCAATACCTTAAATTCATAGACGTCTTTCAATAGTAAAGCCACTTGTTTTTCAATCACCAGGGTCTTATTGATACACGTAAAGCAAAAATCGATATGCTCGGCTATCTCATAGGTGTTATGGGTGCTTTGAATGACTTTGCCTACAAATTTTTGCTGTTCATTGGCGTCCTCTACCAAGCTGTCTCTGCATTTATCCTGTGCATCGGTTTGCCATCTTTTTTTACCATTCAGATGATTTATCGATAGGTTGGTGGCAATGGTGAAAACCCAGCTTTTAAATTGAGCAATCTCTCCATTGAAGGTTGAGATTTTATCAAAGGCTTTGATAAAGGTATTGTGATAGAAGTCTTCTACGTCTTCACGATTGGTTAACAATCGATACAAATACGATTTTAAAGGGGTATGATATGTCTCAAACAGTTCATTGAATGAATTGATGTCGCCTTGTTTCGCTTTATCTAATTGTATTTCGCGTAAACTCATTTTTTAGGTATAAGACAATCGATGAAGGTAAAATGATCGATTTGAACGGATTCACAGCGAACATAGTTAAATAGCGTGGCTGTCACCTAAGGTGTGCTGATTTTTTGTTGAGGTCGTTTCGATTATTGAATCCCAAGTTCAGTCCTCATTTTTTTGGACAATTTGGAAGCAATTAGACCATATGATTTTTCAATGTGGTTTTCCCATTGTTTTAGTGATAGCCTGCTAATGTCGTCGATATGTACCCATTTGTATCTCCCTAAATAGGGGGCAGGGATAATTCCGTCCTGGCAGATTAAGTGGTCAAAATCCTCGTCTGAAACCTTAAACGATGCCGTAGTCGGAACGTTTTCAAGTGAGGTAACGAAAAACATTTTACCACCAATGTTGAAACAAAGGTCGTTTCCCCATTTTACATCGGTCGTTACCGATTTAAAACGGTTGCATGCAATTGAAATGTCTTCAATGTTCATGGTCTAGTATTTTTCTAACACCTTGAAATTGGGGAATCGTTTTTTTGATTCTGGTAGGTCGCTTAAGGATGGAAATTCACAAATCCCTTCCATTTTTCCCCAAATAGTTCGTATAGCGGGGTGTTCGTGTGCGATTTGCTTCGCTTTTTCGTCTTTCCATTCAAACGTTTCGATTATGGTACCGTCGGTTGACTGCAACATATAAGCAGGGCTATCGCTTATCAATTCATATTTGCGGAGGGTAGGAATATGATTTTTTAGAATTTCGAACAACGCCTTTTGATTTTCTTCGCTCGTTGCCTTGTACATGGGCATTGTAAAATTTGTAGTGTCCATTGTTTTTGTTTTTAGTTAGTGAAACCATTTAATCCAGTTTTCAAGAATGTCAGTCATCATTTTTCGGTTGAACTCATAGAGATTTTGTGTGCCTTTTTTGGTAACGGTTATAATTCCGGCTTTCTCCATTTGCTGCAGATGCCTGGTCATTGTTGGCCAGGTGTAACTAAAGGCATTTACAATATCCCCAGCGGGCATTTTATCACCCCTCGATTTGAGAACCACAAGGATGTGTCTCCGTGTTGGATGAGCTAACGCTTTGAAAACGTGGTCAAAATCGTCAAGTTCTTTTTCGGCTAGACTTTTCATTTTGTAAATGGATAACAACACAAAATTAGCCAAATTGCTAAATAATAAAACATAAATTTAGCTTTTATGCTAAATAAGGCCTGGTGGCTTATGGTTTTTTCTAAAGACTGGTAGCTACAGACTGTATTTACCTATGGCCGTTATTATGAATGTTTCCCATAAGTTTCGGCCATGGAGAAGAATCACTTAGTCCCATTCCATTGCCTTTTAAGGCATATAGACGTAATGGAGGCTGGTCTCCGGCATGGACATATATTGTTCCGTCGGAGGCGATGTTGACGTTTGTTTCGTTCAAATGTAAGGTCTCCACAATCTTGTCACTGGTCCAAAGCAAGACGGCAAAGCTTTCATTATCCTTAATAGCACATACACGGCCAGCACTTTTTAATTGGCCCATCACAAGAATTACTCCATCATTTCGAACGATTGGGTCGCTTCCCCATTCTTCAAAAGGGAAGGCCCACTTTTGGGTGCCTGTCTCTGTATGAACGGCATATAAATTATTGTCTTCCGCATTGACATAGAAGGTGCTTCCATCATTCGAAAATACAATTGGGGTAAATACTTCACCAATGTTACCCAGGGCAGGGTAGTTGTTTGAGGTCACTTCAATACCCGTTCGGATATCGATTTTATGGACAAGCCCAGAGTTTGACGATTGGTAGATATAATCTCCGGATATGGATGCAGGCATTCGAGCTTCAGCCTGTAAGTTGAATTTCCAATTTTCTGTAAAACGATCGCCGTCGTCGGTTAGCGAAACGACATAACCGTGTTGATTGGTAACGTAAATGATTCCACTGTCACCTATGATTGCACCTCCTAAATGTCCCCGTAAATCTCCACCATCCTCTTGTTGGGGCTGGGAAGTTTCCACATAAGTCCATTTAATGGAGCCATCGTGTGCGTGTAGGGCATAGAAATTATTACTCAGATTGGTAAAACCATCTCCGGCACCCACATAGATGGTATTTCCATCCGACGATATAGCGACCACGGTGCCAAACGTCTCGTTGGCGAATGATTTACTCCAAACCAAACTTCCATCCGAGGTAGTTACTTTATGTATGCTGTTTCCTGCAATGTATGCGAACTGATTATCCGGACTCAGACTGATTATGGTCCCATCAATGCTAATAGCACCGTTTTGTGACCATCTAAGCGCCCCTGAAGGGCCATAAGACAATGTTCCCTCCGTTGTGGCAACATACACATTGTTTTGCTTGTCGATAGCCGTTGATGATTCAAGCGTTTCTCCAGTTTCCTCACTGGTCCAAACGATTGATGCTTCCGTGTTATCCTGCATTTGTGCCTGTATATCATCGTTTTTACAAGAACAAAGAAAGAGGAGTGAAACGGCCAAAAAAGTGATGTGCTTTTTCATATAAAATTATTTAAATACGCCCAACAATTGGGTAAATGCATCCGTTGGATTGAAGTCACTCGTTGATGCAGAGAATTTCTGTCAGGACATTCAATTTCGTTTCGAATTTCCGTTTACTGGTTACGTAGATTAACGTGTAAATGATTGGTCTCAGTATATAGATTCCTTCTTAAGCACAACCCAAAGAGGGTAAAAGATGCCCCAGTTAAGAAGCCTTTTTAGAACTGGAGTTCATAAAGTCTGTAGTCGCCTTCGTTCTAGCTGCACCGCAGATTACAGACAGGTGATTATTTGTCCTTGTAGAACGGATAAACCAGGTAATTGTAGATAAGACAGCCCACGCAGAAGTTAAATACCGAATCGGCAAAAGACAGTACCAATAACATTCCAAGCGATATGTTTGTACCTATGGGCATTTCTAAATAAAAGAATACCAAGGCAGCAAATGCACAGAGCATTCCCAGTCTAGAGGCAAATACTTTTTGTGCCTGATTGATGGTTTTACCAGGCATATGTAGGGATTTCATTAAAGCAGCAGAAATGTACCGCAAAGGGCTGTACTTAGAATTTAGAAATGCGCGAATAAAGTAGTCGATTAAAACGGCTAAAATGAATATAGGGTGACCAGTTATGAAAAACAGGGCCATGAGTACGACGTTAAGAAATACTGTTGTTCGGCTCACATTTATATCAATAGTTCCTTTTCCGATGGGACAAATTATTGCGTTCATTATTTTCTTTTTCTTTATTGCGCGTCAAAGAAAAGTTGAAAACAAAAGGGTTGAAATAACATATGTTATTTCGAATGTTATTCGTTCAGGATTTTAATTATTTGGTTCGAGTTTTTATTCTAGAAAACGAAATGGTTGTTACTCCAATATAGGAGGCAAGATGACGGTCTTCTACCCGTTCAACGAGGGATTTATTCCGTTTTATTAAGTCCAGGTACCTTTCCTCTGGGGTTAAAATGGTGTATATGCGAATTCGTTCTGCCATTTCACAGAGCGCTTTACCCATGTTCCCAATTTTTAGTAATAAGAGTCGGGGTTTGTTTTTGGCTAAGGCCTGAAATTTTATTTCATCGAGAATGATCACCGTACTGTCTTCTAATGCCTGAATAAATTCGGGTGACGGTGAACCATTAAAAATACATTCCGGCACCGCTGTGGGATTTCCTTTGTCCGTAAATTTTAATGTTTTTTCATCGCCCTTAGAGCTTATCATATAGTTTCTGACCAATCCTTTTAGTACAAAAATTGCATATGGGAAAACCTGACCTTCTGTAACCAAAAAGTCTCCTCGTGAATATTTCTTTATTCGTGCAATACCATACAGCGCTTTTAAATCGTCAACGGCAGTACTGGGATAGTTTTTAAAGAAATCTTTAAATTCAGAAAACGTCATATGAATGTTGTTGTTATAGGCAGGTTTCTATCACTATCCGTCGCGTGGAACAAAGAAACTGAATAGGTGGTTGTGGATTTAGAAAGTGTTGTAGCTATTGTTCTTTATTAATAGTTAAAAGTTAAAGCCACTTCAGGTGTTTCTGCATCCATAAACATCTTACTTCTGCCGAATAAACAAATTTTACCGACTTTATCAAATACGTTATGTTCTCCTTTCCCGTTTATCAAGACTTCGTCCCGACAAACTCCTCCAAGATGATTTTTATTTATGTAATCCCAATTTACGTCTATTTCATGTTTAAACACTATAGTGAATGCAGGTTGAGTATATTCTATTAGATAATTACCATCATCCATCAATTTTGGATTGAAATCAGGGTGGGAATTATAGATTTTGTTAAGTGAAGTTCGTGCTTCTTTTGGAATGTCTTGAACTCTATTAGGGAATATGATGACAGTCCCATTCTTGAAAACGGCTATCTGAAGTTTTTCTCCGGTATAGTATTTAGCCGTTTCCAAAATCACGCTCAAATCAATTGGCAAATTTGGTTTCCAGTTGGGTTTGGGCGGAAAGTCTATCTCTTCTTTTTTTTTCTTAAAAAACGTTTTAAATATTCCCATGTTACGAAATCAGTTTCCTTAATTGTGCAGCCACTTTTTTATGGGATTCTATTTCGCTGGTTAATCCCATGTTCACTTTAGCATGATGGTGTAATTGCATTGCAATTTTATATACGTCAGCTCCATCTTGGAGTAGTTTTAAGATCGATGGAACATATCCTCGGTATTCGTCGTGTGATCCACCATAATCATTAACACCGATGGGGTCCCAGTCATTCCAAAGTATCTTATCTACTTCATTCCAAATTTCTCTTTGTTCCGTTTTTTTTATAGCCATTGTTACCTCGCGTTTATTACCAGTTTTGTTATTAGTGCGTTAGACAACAAATATGGATACAACGGAAAACAATAAGAAACCAAAAAGTCCTATTGTTGAGAGTCTATATCTAAGGTCAATTGGTTCCTTTCTGATGAAACCTTTTATGGAAAGGGCAAGTCCGGCAGATATCCAAACCCACTGAATCAAGCCAAGAATCATTATTCTATTTAGAAAGGAAGTAGGATCACCAAAGCTTGCATAAGTTAGTACTGCATAAAAAGTAATAATATTAAGCGTCAATACCGCTAAGAAACAATACAGGATAAGTTTACTGGTGTTTTGTAACATTTGGTTCCGCAATTTTAGATCATGCACTGTAACATTTGGCTAGGCGCATATTCTGGCCAATATACACCGTATGGTTTATATGTACTCTTTGAAACAATGCCTCGGATCACTGACAGATGTGAGTCGGCTATCATAGTCTTGGGTCAACATCTTCACTTTCCAATGCCAATACCCCAAAAATACTTTCGTGTATTCTTCTTAGAGGTTCCTTTTTAACGAATCGTTCTAATCCTTCTACTCCTAATGCGAATTCTCTTAAAGCTAAAGAACGCTTTCTTGATAGTCCTCTGTTTTTAAGTCTCTGGATATTTTCAGGCAAATCATATTCGGGTCCGTAAATAATTCTTAAATATTCACTTCCTCTGCATTTGACGGCAGGTTGTAGTAATCCTTCCTTACCATATGAGATGAAATCAAAAGACTTAACCACCATTCCTTCTCCGCCTTTTTCCGTCATTTCTGTCCACCAATCAATTGCTTTCTGAACACTCTCTTTATTATTGGTCTCAATAACTTTGTAAGGTGTGATTCTAAATATCTTCTCATCTGCAAGGCAAATTTCCTTGATATTCTCCATATGCCATTGATGGTCTCTATCAACGTGTACAGCACCCTCAGTTGCTAGAATATGGAATGGTGCTAATTTGTAATCTTCTACAGAATTGACATCCCAACAATAGTTTCTATAGGCATCAATAAATTTTGATACTGCTTTTTTCTTGTATTTGAATTTGTCCAATATGGTATTTATGTCTGTAATTCCTCTGTCTTTAGTTTTTTGAAGAATTTGCTCAACCGCTGCTAAAGAGTTTTGTGCAGAAGAACCTACGGAAGCATATTGATCTTGTAATAAGGACTGAGCTTTTGCAGACCAGGGCATCAATTCCGCATCTAAACAAACCCAATCCGTTTTGAATTTATCCCAAAATCCAGATTTGGTTAATGCGAATTGAACTCTGGTCAAAAATTGTTTTTCTAAGGTACCATCATTAAAAAAGTTTCGTCCAGTTCTTGTGTAACAAATTCCAATTCCCTCATTTTCTATTCCGAAACGATTTAAAACTGTTTCTTCGTTTTTACATACCACCAAAATGGCACGAGAACCCATATGTTTTTCTTCACAAACTACCTTTTTAATTCCTCTTTTTCTAAAGTAGTTTATAGCTTGCTCAGGATGTTCTAAATAGTTTGGTAATTCACTTGTTTCACAAGGCGACATTGTTGGTGGCAAATAAATGAGCCATTTTGGATTGATGGCAAATCGGCTCATTACCTCTAATGCTGCAATCGAGTTTTCTTCTCGAATGGTCAAGTTGTTTCTAAGTCGTGTCTGAACAATTCGTTTACCGATAACATCATCAATGTTCAGTAAATCATCATACTCTTGTTGGTGGCTTAGGTTGGATTCCGATTCCAATTCCAATTCTATTGGTTTTATAGGTTCTGAATATACTTTTGCCGCTTTTACTGAAACCAATTCTTCTTCGGGATATCTTAAGGCGGTCAATTCTCCACCAAAAACACAACCCGTGTCGATATCAATGGTTTTATTGAGCCATTCTGCTTTTGGAATTGGTGTATGGCCATAAATCACTTTTGCTTTTCCTCTGTATTCTGATGCCCAATTGTATCTAACTGGAAGCCCGAATTCGTCAATTTCTCCCGTAGTCTCTCCGTACAAACAGAAAGACCTTACCGCACCAGAACCTCTGCCTTGCATTTCTTCTTTGACTCCTGCGTGGGCTACGGCTAAGTTCCCGTCATCCAATATATAGTGACTAATTAAGCTGTATAAAAACTCTTTTACGTCTGCTATAAATTCAGGTGTCTCTTTTTCTAATTGCTCCATTGTTTCAGCCAATCCGTGTTTAAGCTGAACATTTTTGCCGTTTAGTTTCTTTTGAAGTTTTAAATCGTGATTTCCAGGAACACAAAGTG
>CAYZWM010000159.1:8929-10195 GCA_964482155.1 uncultured Chitinophagaceae bacterium
ACCGCTCCTTACCATACTCATAACTAATTTTAAAACGGCTGGTGAATTAGGACCTCTATCTACCAAGTCACCTAAAAAAATGACTTGTCTAGCGTTAGGATGTTTTACTTCTATTCCATAGTTTTTCCCATCATTATCAACAGAATTAATGATGTAACCTAATTTTTCTAAAAGCGAAACGGTTTCATCATAGCATCCATGAATATCTCCAATAATATCAAAAGGACCGTGAAATTCTTTTTTGTCGTTGTAAAGTTTTTCTCGAATGATGCCAGTAACTGCATTTACCTCTTCCTCACTTTTTAAAACATATATTTTTCTAAAGCCCTCTCTTTTAAGTCCTTTAATAGACCGTTTAAGTTGCTGCTTTTGTTGTCTTATGACGTGATTTCCAAAATTTCTATCTTCTCGACTTTCGTTCCTGTCTTCACATATCCTTTGAGGCAAGTCCAAAACAATTGCAACAGGTAACGTATGATATTCCCTTGCTAGATTGATTAGACCTTTTCTTGCTTCTGATTGAACATTAGTAGCATCAACAACCGTTAAATGGCCATTTTTTAGTCTTTTGCCAATGATGAAATTCAAAAGATCAAACGCATCATTGGTAGCAAGTTGACTGTTCTCGTCATTCGATACAATTCCTCTACATACATCAGATGATACTACTTCGTGTTTGCCAAAATGTTTTTTAGCAAATGTGCTTTTCCCTGAACCAGACGCACCAACAAGTAAGACTAAAGATAATTCAGGTATGTTAATTTGCATATTCAAAAATTGCCATTTGTGAAGGTGCTCCTACTTTTTTATCCTCCTCACCAATTGGTAAGAATTGCACTTTATAATTATTTGTTTCAGCTACTTGATTTGCCCAAGTTTCAAATTCATTCCTTGACCATTCAAACCTATGGTCGGTATGTCGCATTGTGTCTGCCTTCAAATTTTCGAATAGCACATTGTATTCTCCATTTGGGGTTGTTAAAACTACTGTTTTGGGTTTAGCACATTCAAACACAACTCTTTCAAAAGACTTTAATCTATTTTCATCCAGGTGCTCTATAACCTCTACAATTGCTGCGGCGTCAAACCCTTCCAGCCTTTTGTCTTTATATGTTAAAGCACCTTGAAATAGGTTAACTCGTTCTTTTTGTCTTGGTGCCATTTCATCCCAATGTAATCTGTCTTTGCATTTTGTTAACTCCTGGTAAGACACATCCATTCCAGTTATATTGCTGAATTGCTTTTCCTTTAATAGCATTCGTATTA
>CAYZWM010000160.1:0-10168 GCA_964482155.1 uncultured Chitinophagaceae bacterium
GTGTACGGTTATTATTTGGAGATTGTTAGTTGGAATGGTGAACCATTTAAGTATAGTGGCACCGTTACGTTATTTCGATAAGGAGAACTCGAATTAACGTACGCCAAAAAGCACCAGTTCCGTGAGCTGGTGCTTTCTTTTATTTCATCCTGAATCAGGCGAGTGAACTCGCTTTTCGTACATTAATCCACGCGTCTTTTTCTAACATTTTTTTGACATCATTCGCTTTTTTGCTTGTCTAATGTGTCGTTCTTAATATTCATTTGTTAAAATTAAATGAACTGATCTATTCAGTTATTCATTTAAAAAATCCACTTGCTAAGAAATCCAAAACAATATTCAGGTTTGGTTTCATATTTTTTCCATCCTGTTGCAACCTGAACCTCCATGAAATTGAGCATGCACCAGGTTGGCTAATTCTAGTGACGTTGCCTTATTTCTGATTTCGCCCAGGTCTTGACCCTCAGAGATACACGTATCAAGGGATGTCAAAAGTTTTGAGAAATTGAATCAAAACCCACCCAGCATCAAATATCCCTCGCTACAATTTTACAATCCGTGAGTAGGAAAGACCGGCATCACTTTGAATTATCACCACAGTTGGTGCTCTCAATTAAATTAATCAAAAGAAAGGCGTAAGGTTATGAAATAAGCCATATTTGCACCAAAATAAAGGATACATGTCTACCGAAGTCAATACCAAATGGAAATTCATTTTAACCAAACTGGAAGAACAGTTTGGTAAAAGATTGGATATGAATGCCATTCTTCTCATCATCGGTATTCGAGAATTAGGAACTCTCAAATCCAAGTTTACGAAAGAAGAAAAAGTACGGCTCATGCACATCGCTGTATGTCGCTTGTTCAGTAAAAGCGGTTATTATGAATTGGCTGGCGTCAACCAAAAAGGTTGGCCTCAATGGCAAAAAGTCAAGGACCTGCCCTTCGTTGACGTCTTTGAGCAAGAGACTCTGATACGACATTACATTGTCGATTATTTCGAAGAGGAAGAGATATATGATCTTAAGGGATCAACTGAATAATGTACCAATTGAACAATTACTCACACAACGTCATTCAGAGTCATTGCGCAGCATGACGACTGTGTGTCGCTTTAGCTTTAGCGGAGGCACAAGAATCTGATGTACCAGTGTAATCCTACGCTGGCCGTGCCCCCTGTTTGGTAACCAAAACGTGATCAGCTTCGGATTATCAATCTGTAAGACTTATTACAATCAATGTCAGTTCGACTTGTAGAGACAGTATCGTCTGTAGTGATCGAGCATAGCGAGATTGTATCGAGAACCGACTTCTACCGACAGCATCGTCCATAGTGTTACAGACGATTCTCTTTCGTAGAATGTCTGGATGTATCGAGAACAATTGGACAATCTGAAAAGTTGCGTTAAATCATGAAACGACCACATTTGCTCATATTTAGGACTTAGACTTCATCAACTCTTGGATTCCTATTATATTCGTCTCGTAAAATTTGAATATGAAAAAAATAGGGTTGCTGAGTCTGGCCATCGGGTTGTTTATGGTTCTGTTACAAAACTGCAAACATGAAATTCCAACGACTACAGATCCAATTAAAGTCACCCTGTCTGATACTTGTAGTCTGGACACCGTTTATTTTGTTAATGATATACTTCCAATTATTATTTCAAATTGTGCAAACAGTGGTTGTCACGATGCCAATACGCGAGTAGAAGACATTCAACTTACTGATTATAACAACATCATTAACACCGGTGGTATCGTAAAGGGCGATGCCGGGAATAGCGAATTCTATGAAGTAATTACAACGACAAATGCGGACAAAGTAATGCCTCCGCCGCCAGCAAGCATGACTGCTGAGCAAAAAAATGCCATTCGAATCTGGATTAATCAGGGAGCAAAATACAACGAGTGTTTTGACCGATGCGACACGTCAAATGTGACGTTCTCTGGTGTGGTTTGGCCAATACTCAATGGCACTTGTACCGGTTGCCATACCCCAGGAAATGTCCAGGGAGGCATCCTTATTACCAATTACAGTGAAGTAAAGACCCTTGTTGATGCTGATATATTGCAAAATGTCTTAGCCCGAAACGGGCCTCGATCGGCAATGCCTCCTGGTGGGCCATTGCAACAATGCGCCGATGATCAAATACGAATATGGATTCAGGAGGGTGCTCAAGACAACTAAAAATGAAAACGATTACAACAATTTCGATTATTCTTGGCTTTGTGCTCATTTGCTTCTCGTCGTGTTACTACGATGTAGAAGAAGAACTGTACCCAATTACCAGTACTTCGTGCGACACCTCAAGTATTACGTTTAGTGGTCAGGTATCTCTAATTCTGCAAGCGAACTGTTTAAACTGCCACAGCACTGTGTCATCCCCAAGTATTGGTGGTGGAATCGATTTAGAAGGGTATGATCAACTGAAAATATATGTCGACAATGGCAAGTTCCTTTCGTCCATAATTCAGGATGGAACGACTTCATTTATGCCTAAGTCCGCTCTGAAATTAGTCGATTGTGACCTTGCTCAAATAACAGCCTGGATCAATGCCGGAGCCCTTAACAATTAACGTACAACTGATGAACAAAATACTTCTATTCACCTTTGCAATTCTTTTATCGGGAGTGACCCTGGCGCAGGATGAGGAACTACCGGAAGAACCGATCGAATACACCAAAAACACGTTTTACAGTAACCGTATTGTGAACAGTCATACGACGGTATCCATTGAAAAGAAGGTACTGGACTTTAGAATAAGTCACCGATTTGGAGATGTCTCTCAGGGCTATGATAATTTTTATGGATTGGACAACGCTACGATGCGAATGAGTTTTGACTACGGAATTACAGACAACATTACCGTCGGTATTGGTCGTAGTACATTCCTAAAAACCGTTGACGGGTTTGCGAAATACCGATTTCTACGTCAAATCGAGGAAACTGGCAACATGCCAATAAGTGCTGCCTATATTGTCGGAATGACTATGGACGGGTCAACACCTCCTACAGGTCGAACGAATTATTTTAGTTCGAAATTGGGCTATTTGCACCAATTGGTTGTGGCCAGAAAATTTAGTGAGCAATTCTCCATCCAACTTATGCCGACGTTGATTCACAGAAACCTGATTGATTCCACCAAATACAGTCACGACGTTTTCTCAATGGGAGTTGGTTTACGTCAAAAGATTATGCCTTCCATCACCCTCAATTTAGAATACTTTTGGGTCGCTCCCAATCAAATTAGTGACCAATTTGTTGATCCATTATCAATTGGAATAGACATTAACACAGGATGGCACACGTTTCAGATTTATGTAACCAATGCCACCGGAACGTTTGAAAAAGCGGCCATAACACAAACGACTAATCGTTGGAAAAATGGGAACCTCCACATCGGATTTAATCTATCCAGGGAATTCCATTTTGGTAGTTATTAAGAAGGTCTGAAATCGTTGTATTGTGTTTTATTAACCTGGTTTGGGGCTTAACCTCCTACCGAATTCAGGTCAATTTCGACTAATTTATCTGTACCGAAACTTTTCCAAGGCCATCAATCTCCGCCTCGAACAAGTCTCCCTTGTCAATATTGACCATTGGGCCAAGGGCGCCAGAAAGTAAAATTTCACCTTGTTTTAAGGGTTGACCTTGTTTTGCCATTACTTGTGCCAGCCAAAGTGCGGCATTTAACGGATTGTCCATGCACGCTTTTCCGGTTCCTTGAGAAGCAACCTCGTTATTCTTACGCATAGACATTGTACAATTGACCAAATCCACTTCGGTTAACTTCTTTCGGGTAGTCCCCAGTACAAAGTGGCTGGCAGAAGCGTTATCTGCAACGGTATCGGTAATACGAATATTCCAGTTCTCTACCCTACTTCCGACAATTTCAATGGCACAAACTGCATAGTCAATGGAGTCGACTAACATTTCCAGGGTAATATCTCCATCAAGATCTTTTGCCATAACAAAGGCAATTTCGGCTTCAGCTTTGGGCTGCATTAACTCTTCAAATAGAACCGATCCGTTATTTTTTATTTCGGTTGATTGAAACAACATTCCGTAATCAGGTTGATCTACACCCAGTTGCTTTTGAACGGCAAATGATGTTAAACCAATCTTTTTGCCGACAATGGTTTCCCCTGCATCCATTCTCCGCTTGATATTTACAAACTGAACCTGATAGGCTTTCTCCACATCAGCATCTCCAATCAGCTCTCGTACAGGTGGGCATACCGTTTTGTACTCATTTGCGTTAAACAGGACTTCCGCAGCTATTTCGATATCGTTTTGCATAGTTTCATCATTCAAAGCACAAAATTAAACACCGATGGTCAGACCGCCTACCCGATGTAAAAAGAAAAAATATTGACCCAACATTTTCCAGTTTAAAACCACCTTTTTTTCCCGTACTTTTGTCCAGGTATGGGTAGGCATTTTCTAGCAACTATAATGGTTTTTGCAATGGGTTATTCAACTCCATTGTCTGCGCAGATTTTACCAAATTTTGGTGGTCAGCGAGCGGGACTTTCTACATTAAGTTTTCTTAAAAATGATCTAAATCCACGCTCCACAGGAATGTCTGGTGCGAGTATTGCCAACAACGAAGACGGTTTTAGCGCGAATACGAACCCTGCCGCGTTGGCCAATCTAAGCGACAATACGTTTGGAATAAGTCATATGCTTCTTGGGGCAGGTATCCAGCAGTCGTTTCTGAGTTACCAGCACAAACTTAAAAGCGAAGCGACCATAGGCCTCAGTATTAATTCTTTAAATAGCGGTGACATGATGGTTCGAACAGAGTTTCAACCCGATGGCACAGGGCAATACTTCAGAATGAGTCAAAATGCGATAACAGGAAACTATGCCGCAAAGCTTTCCGACATGTTTAGCCTTGGTATTGGTCTAACCTATATTTACGAGACCATGCAATCGTATCGAAACAGCACCGCCGCCATTGATTTGGGTTTTTTATATCAAACCGATGTTCGGAATCTTCGATTTGCCGTTGTCGTTCAAAACTTTGGAGGGAGTTCAGCCATTTCTGGATCTACGTTGCAGGTAGACTACAACAGAGGATCTGACCTTGAGCTCAACAGGTATTCATTACCGACGGTCTTTAAGATGGGTTTTGCTTTTGATGCCTACCGCAAAGACAAAAACCTCATAGTTGCATCTGCACAACTCAACAACCCGAATGACAATGCAGAGAACATCCGAATTGGATTGGAATACCAGTACGTTAAACTATTGAGTATTCAAACAGGATATAAAATCAGCGTCAAAGGTCAATCGTATCCCACCTTCGGTTGCCGATTTAAATCTAAGATTGGGGTACACCCGATGTATATTAGTTATGGCATGAACCCCACAAATTATATGGGTACTCAACATGTATTTGGCTTGATGATTTCAAGAAACAAAATGGAACGATAACAGATGAATAGAGGAATTATTGGTTTGGTTTTTATGATTCTCCTTTGTGGTTGCGAAGGTTTCTTTGGTAAAAAAACAGACCTGGGTTTTATTGAAACGCCAGAATTTCAAATTCGCGATATTAGTTATGTGCCTATCCAACCGGCACTGACTCAGTTTGTTCGTCCAGTGGATGTGATTACCGGCTTTGATGAGCTCATGTACGTCGTAGATGAAGGAAGCCAGGAAATTATTTCCCTCGATGAATCCGGACGAGAATTAGGCCGATTTACTGTTCAGGGTGTTACCGCATTAGCGCAAGACCGACGTTTAGATTTGCTTGCTATTGGAACAAAGACCATTACTATTTCGGATTCGGTAAACTTTGACGTAGCCTGTATCTATCGCATAGACTTACACGGTGATTTGGGTTATGGGATCAAACATGCCGTGGTGACGAATGAAGTTATTCATCCGTTTTATTACAAAGCAACGTTTTCCAGCAGCGACCCTTTGGTCACTTTTAATGCGATCGGAATATTAGAAAATAACCAGTATTACGTAACGCGAAATGGTATTGGCGGTAATAATTTTGATGGCCCTGACGATGCCGTATTGCTCTTCAACACCAAGGATGAATTTGTTACTCCCATTGGTGTGAGTTCGCATGGCGCGTTGTTTCGAGACTATTTTAAAAAACCATTTGGATTAATTACGACTGTTCAGCCACCTCAGATTCTTGCAGGCGGTGGAAATGACTTTATTTATTCGTCCGTATCCCCGGAAGGAGTTATTAAAGTCCAGTACATTGAATTTATTGAAACTGAGTTTGGTGCCACGTATGAACCTAGAATTTTGAAAGTGGACGAGGATGAAGCGGATGGCTTCCTTACGTTTCCATACCGATTTGATGAACCCAAAGGTCTTGCTTTGTCAGGCGACGGGACAAACCACATTTTTATAACTGACGCAAAAAAGGACTCCATATATCTGTTTTCGCTCAACGGCTTTGAAGGTGTAAAACCCCCTCCAGGATACAGTACGACAAAATACATTGATGTATCGTTTGGTGGAACGGGTACAGGATTAACCCAGTTCAATGAGCCACGAGGTGTCGCGTATAAAAATAGAGTTGTTTACGTTGCTGACGCTGGAAACGGCCGTGTTCTTCGGTTCAAATTAACCTCTGACTTCGATTAGTTTTTTTACGGTTCCATCTCGATCAATTTTTCCAGATTCAGTACGCAAAAATTTATCCGTCCAGAAATAAACCTTCGGGCGATTATATGCGGTCACATATTTTGTGACGATTTCAACAATACGTGTTTCAACGTTATTATTTAAACCTACGAAAACCAATTTTTCACCTAAAGTCAAATCTGACATCTTCCATACGATCAATTCGCAGTCGATTTGTTCTTTTACCAGAAGACTAATGATCTCTTTTTCAACGTCTCCCATGCTAAATTTCAACCCACCACTGTTAATCACATCATCCAACCTCGACATATAGTGGAGTTGATCTTTATGGACTTCAACCCGATCATTGGTTTCAGTTTTCCAATCCACCTCTGGAATATATACGGTTAAACATCCATTATCCAAAATATCCGTTAGTACACCTGAAAATAAAGTGTAATGATTCGGCTCCGTCGTGCCTATTTTTCGAAGCGCAATGTGGCTGGCTGTTTCGGTCATTCCATAGGACATATAAAACTGAGTCTCTTCGCTCCTTGCCAATTCAACAAGTTGTTTTTCGACGACAATAGGCAATTCGGCACCACCTATGAGCACAGTTTTAAATCGTAATAACTTCTTAATTGACGAAATGTCCTTAAGAATATGTGTTAATTGGTAAGGTACTATACTAATCAGAGTACATGCATGATCTTCGTTTAATCCCACCATTGGATTCCCTGAAGGCTGATCAATTTGGACGTCCCAGTTGTATATTATCGAACGCAGGAGTAACATTCGTCCTCCTATTTTTGTAACGGGTATGCACAAATGCACCTTTTCATTCTTAAGCTGCAGTACGTCTCTCGTTTGTTTTGCGCTCCATTCAATCAAATTCTTAGGAAGATAAATTGTTTTGGGTTTACCAGTAGATCCTGATGTGGTGATCTTGACACCATCTTTAGCAAACCATTCATGGACAGCTAAGGACCAATTTTCCGACCTGGGCAGTTCATCCAGTTGATCAACATCAATATTGAAGACGTTATTCTCAAAGAAGACCTTCATATATTCTTCAACCTGTGAACCAGCCTCTCGAGTTGTTCCTCTGAATTATAAATATGGGTTGAAACTCGAATGCAATCCAGGTTGCTTTCTGGAACAAATCGAAGCTTCCATTTCTCTTTCTTCATGGCCCCATAAAGCGATTTAATGTCACCTGAATTTAGAACAAAAGATAAGATTCCGCACCGCGACTGACGTTCTTCAGGAGTAAGCAGTTTAATTTCCGGAATTTTCACCAGTTTAGAATAAAGAAATTGGTTCAACTCCAGGATTCGAGATTCGATCTTTTTTTGGCCAATGGATTGAATAAACGAAACGGCTTCGGTCATTCCTGAAAAAAGAGATGAGTTTTGCGTGCCGTAGTAATACCTGTGGCCATCGTCTTTCAAACCCAACATGTCTGATTCGTCTTCGGAAATCGTCCAACCGGTATCGGAATGGCCACCAACAAACTGTGAATCCAGTTCTTTGATTACCTCCTGTCGTACATACAAAATCCCTGTCCCTTTTGGTCCCAGCAGCCATTTGTGACCACAAGAGGCGTACAGATCGCAGCCCATATCCTTTAAATTGAGCGATAACATACCAACTCCGTGTGCTCCATCGATAAATGTTTTGATTCCATTCTGACGGGCAAACGCACAGATTTCTTTGATGGGGAGAACCTGTCCGGTGGTACATGTAACGTGTGGGACAGCGATTACTTTGGTTTTTGAAGTAACTAAAAGTTTCAATTTGGCGAGACATTCTTCCGCTGTATCGGGAAGCGTTAACATCTTAATTTCGATACCGTCTTTTCGTCTCCTGTTCAACCATGGAACGGCGTTACCTACATGTTCCTGATCCGTTAAGATTACTTCATCCCCAGACTTTAAATCAAGCGACCAGGCGGCAATATTTATTCCCTCCGTCACATTGTGTGTAAATGCCAACTCGTGTTGGGTTACACCTAACAGGGAGGACATGCTTAATTTTAAGCCAGGTTCTGCACTTGAATAATTACCTGTTGAGTTGACCAGATCAATTTGAGCCTTGACGGCGTCAATGACCGAAACTGGGGAAAGCCCCATGGTCGCGTTATTCAGATAATCGAGATCGGAATCAATATTAAACTCATTTCGGATTTGTTTCCAGGTATACCCAGACCGATCAGAACCGGATGTTAAAATTGGCTCGGTTGGCAGTTCGGTTGATTCAGTTTGGCATCCTGCAAAAAGTCCGAGGAGACCACCGGCCCCCATCTTGATAAAATTACGACGATTTTGCACAGAGCGAACTTAACGAAATTTTTTGTTGGAGGCTACCTGGTTCGCTAAATTGAATCGATTTATGGCATGGTTTTAGATTAAAATAATGAAACTAGTGAAATCTGATATTCCGTTTACCTTTAAAGTAGTGAATATCATTAAATTCGCGGTTCTCATTAAAATCAGCACAACAATGCACATGTTAAAACACTTTGGTTTACTTTCACTTTTGGTTATTACCTCTTCAGCATTTGCTCAAAAAGGTGGTCCTGCAGTTTTCAGCGTAGACGGTGATACCGTTTGGGGAGCAGAATTTGAACGTGTATTCAGTAAGAATAATAAGCATCCTGATATTAAACCATCCATGAACGAGTTGGAAGAATATCAAAATTTATACGTCCGATTTAAACTCAAGGTAAAAGAGGCATACAATTTAGGTATGGATACGGTCGACAATTTTGTAAAGGAATTGGCGGGGTATCGCAAGCAATTGGCACAACCTTATCTCACGGATAAAACCGTAACCGACAACTTAATTAAAGAGGCATACGGTAGAATGTCGACGGAAGTTCAGGCGAGTAACCTGATGATTCACTTATCTCCGGCTGCTACCCCTGCAGACACCCTGGCAGCCTGGAATCGAATTAGCGCCTGGCATGCTATAATTGAAAGCGGAAAGGCGTCTTTCGAACAAATTACTCGAGACAGCAGCACCGATGACCATGGCCGAAAAAACGAAGGCCGTTTGGGATACTTTACTGCTTTTGGTATGATATATTCTTTTGAAAATCAAGCGTATAACACGGAAGTTGGAAATGTCAGTAAGGTGTTTAGAACACAATATGGTTACCACATTGTAAAAGTGACCGACAAGCGCAAAAGCCGTGGAGATTTAAAAGTGGCACATATCCTTATTCGGATTAACAACGACGCTGACTACGAAACAAACAAACCTAGAATTGACGCCATTTATGAGCGTTTAAAAAATGGTGAAGACTTTACAACCTTAGTTAAGGACTTTAGTGAGGATTTCAGTACACGAGAAGCAGGAGGCAAATTAAATTGGGTAAAAAGTGTTGGCGGAAGTGTTCCCAAAGACTTCAAAGAAGCCGCTTATAAATTAAAGGATGGAGGATATTCTGAGCCCGTAAAAACGGAACTCGGTTGGCATATTATCAAACGAATAGAGCAAAAAGATTTGCCCAAATTCGATGAAGTAAAAGAAACCATCAAATTCAAAATTGGTAGGGATTCAAG
>CAYZWM010000161.1:0-10165 GCA_964482155.1 uncultured Chitinophagaceae bacterium
CATGAAATCAACTATCTCAAACCGAAGTTCTTTTATCCATCTGGTTTTCGTGGTCACGCTTTTCTTGTTGTCTGGGTCGGTGCAGCACCTTCGAGCACAAGAGTTAATCCCAAGAACACAACAGTTTTCTCAGGTGTACTATCAATATCCCATTCAGTATGTGCGCAATGGAGCCAAGTCGGGTATAGAGTTTAACATGAAGGATCGATATGTACTCGGCCTTCAGTTTCAAAATACATTTAGTTTTTTTCCTCAGTTTTATGAAGAACCCGGAGGTGGAGGAGGCGTTGGAATCTTTGATGTAGACGTTATAGAAAACTATAAGACCGAGAGCAATGTCAAAATTCTGTTTAAGAATTACATTGGTAAATATTCATATAGTTTTCATGGCACTTATTTGGGCGTATTTGCCGAGACCGGAATCGGTAGAGAGTCATACTATACACAAATAGCACCGGGGTTTACCAAAACCTATATCACCAACAGCTATAAACACAATCGTCTCGGTGTCGTTTATGGAAAACACTGGACCTTATTCAATCAAGGGGTATTAGACGTTAATATCGGTCTCGGATACAACAACGTAAAAGGGGCTTCGATTATGAAGTATACAGCCGTTCCACCGTTTTCAATATTTCGAAATTCAGCGTATTTTGTTTCGAATATAGGCCTTGGAATTGGGCGGCCCAGTATGGATCAACGACTGCCTCGCAAACCTCAATTACGCGACTCGTTGGAGTTGGCGTATGCGTTATTGCTTGATTTAAATGCCATCCTGAACGGAGGAGCGGAGATGAATTTGTATTTCGGAAACCGCAACAAGAGGTTGTTAAGGGCTTATGCCCGGATGCGCGATACCCGCAAAGGAGGAATTAATATTACGACAGCAGATAGCTTTGTGTCGTACATGGCCGGATTTCAATATAGACTCTATCCGGGTGCAAGCCGTTTTCGCAATGGAATGTACGTCGGTTTTGGCTATTCGTTCGAGCATGTAAAGAATTATTTTAACACGTTTGAACGTTCAAATACCGGTGAATTTATTGAAGGTGTGGTAACGGAAATATATGACCCTCATAATTTTGATGTGTCCATCGGCTTTACCACCATCATAGATCATCGTTTTGTTTTGGAAGCCTACGTGTCAAATATTTTAACCTTGTCGAAAGGGAGCAACGCAGGGGAATATGGTCGGGTGAATGAGGCCACTGGAATTCGCACAGAATTTGGGGTTAAATTTGGAATGGCACGATTTAGAAGAAAATGGAATTAAAAGAAAAGATTTGTATCGTTACCGGCGTCAGCAAAGGTATCGGACGCGCATTGGTTGACCAATTGCTAGAAAACGAGGCAATTGTAGTCGGTCTTGGAAGGAATAGACCCGACATAGATTCGCCCAGATTTCATTTTTTTGAAACCAATGTCAGACAGTTTGATTCGGTAAGCGCATCGTTCGATCAGGTTTATGCGAAGTTTAACAATCAAATTGACGTGTTGATCAACAACGCAGGATTAGGCTATTTTGGAAACATTGAAGACCATACACTCGATCAATGGCACGAAATGTATGAAACCAATGTCAACGGGATTTTTTACACGTGTAAACTGACTGTGCCCATTATGAAAGCGCAGGAAAAAGGACACATCATAAACATTGCGTCTACCGCAGCGATTGAGGGGTATGCTCAAGTGTCGGGATATTGTGGAACCAAGTTCGCCGTAAAAGGTATATCCGAATCAATGTACAAGGAGATGCGCGATTTTGGCATTAAAGTGACCTGTGTCTACCCAGGTTCTGTAAAGACTGATTTTTTTAGAAATACATCCATCGAACCACACGATTATATGCTTATGCCTGGGGATGTTGCCCAAATGATTGTAAACGCTTTAAAGACTCCAGACAACTTTCACCAGGTCAATTTAGAGGTTCGACCTCTTCAACCTAAAGGCCCTAGAAATAAGTCTTAAAACAGATCAATCACTTCCGAAATGTGATTCAGCCCAATAGCTGTATCACCCACTTTGTAACCCCGTCCAGTAGGTTCACAGACCATAAAGGCCTCATTCTTGTACGTAAATGAGTAGGAGTTGGATCGATTAGGAAGTTTGAGTCCAAGGCAGACATGTTTTTCTTTCCGAAAGTGAAGTATCACACTTTCAAATCCCAGGATCTCCTTGTATAAAAAGGCCAAAAGTATGGTTCGATCCTCGCAGTCTGAGTACGGACTGGAAAGCGTTTCCTCTGGGTAGTTGTATTTCTCACGACCGTATTGAGCCTGATCCGTTTTATAGGAAAAAGAAGACTGTACAAACTTGAGTAGAAAATTGGCTTTTTGCTCATTGGTAGACATATCCGCCATGAAGTTTCTCAACGGGGTCAGTACCGATTGATTAAATAAATCGGAATGAGATATCTGAGTGTATTCTTTGCCCAGTTTAAACTGAGGCAGATCGTTGAGGTAGTCTGTAAAGGATTGATTATTTACAGCTTGCAGCTCGTACAATTTACCCTGAAAAACCCACTTGAAGTTTCGGTCCAAACGATGGGCGTCAATATTGGGCACTGCACCTGTAAAAGCGAAAGGTTGGCCATCGGTTGATTCAGATTTGTATAAGTACCGTGTCCCCAACGTTTTCCCATTCCTGAATTCGAGGTTGGTATACCGTTTTCCATCCTGAATTATAAAAACCGAGGAGGCAGGTTTGTTTTCCATGTTTCCAAAACAGGAAATTGAATTCCTAGTATAGGTTAGGCGAACATCGTACCCAAGGTTGTTTAACAAAAAGTATTGAATTAAATGCTGTGTATTCGCATTGGTCGATATTGATTTAGCTATCTTATCGGTGAATAGAATAACCCCCAAATCATCGAGGTTGTAGTTGAATTTGGCTTCGTATACCTGAGAAAGCAGGTCGTTGTGATCCTGAAGACTTAGTGAATAAAGTTGATTGGCAATTCCTGTTTTGGTTATGGTTGCAGACGTGCGAACATTTTCCAAATCATGGGTAGGAATGGATATGTGATGGCCATAAAAATCAACCAACGAAGCATGCGCATGGATACCTGAAAGACAACAAGTCAGCAAAACAAATTTGAACAGGAATGATCTCATAAGCGTACGTTTAATTTAAAACTGAACAATGGCTGTGTTTAGTACATTGTTTTTTTCCATAAAGAGGCAAATACCATTCCTGAAAAATACTCTTTGTGTGTAACTAGTTGGAAGTCAGAAGGTTTGATGATAGATTCGATGTTGAAAATTGACCACATATGGTGTCGGGCTGTTAGCCTAAAAAAGACAATGATCGTCCTTAATAGTAGCTTTTCCCATAACCAAACTTGTTTGTCGTTGGGTCTAAAGTCGGCAATTATCATTGAACCGGTATCCGATAGGAGTCCATTGGCTTTGGTGAGAAGGTGATCAATTTGATCTGGTTTGAACAGGTCGAGTACAAAATTGTATATGACTAAGTCAAATTTTTGCGTGGATTCAAAGTCGATAATCGATTGATGTACAAAAAGAACCTCACAGGTGAAATTTCTTTTCTTGGATAACTCCAGCATCTTTGAACTGGAATCGACGTAGACTACCTTGCTATCGCTAGAAAGGTGGTCTAAGACTAAGCCTGTTCCTCCACCAACAATCAGTATGTTTTCGGCAGATCGAAATTCCTTTTTGAAACAAAGCGAGGCATTATTTAGGGTCTTGCCAAACACTATTGTTTTAAGGAAATCGTAAAACGGAGCTATGGTATTGTATGTGTTCAAAATCAACTAAATTGATGAAAGTAGAAATGGCTTTTTCAATTATTTTTGCTTCAGTATAATTTATGTCTCAAATCTCTTTTGATAATACAGAAATTGCATTCAAACATAAATCGGATGCGGAACTGAAACAAGCCAAATGGTTATTTTCAATGTTCAATTATAACTGGATGGTTAAATACGGTCCAGGCTTAACCACATTTGCCATGAAAATTGGATTGCCAGTGAAAGGTTTTATCAAAAAGACCATTTTTAGGCAATTTTGTGGTGGCGAAAACATCAAGGAATGTGGTGCTACGGCAAATGCCTTACATCAAAGAGGCGTTGGGTCAATTCTTGATTACTCAGCTGAAGGTGTAGAAGAGGAGGATACCTTCATAAAAAATGTGGAGGAAATAAAACAAACTATTCGGTCTGCTAACACGGATGAAAAGTTTCCTTTTGCTGTGTTTAAGTGTACTGGAATTGGTCGATTGGAAATTTTTGAGAAAGCTTCTTTGGGAAGCTTAAGTGAGGCAGAAATAATAGAATTTAATCGGGCGGTGGATCGAATCAAAGACATTTGTCAAACCTCGGTCGACCACAAGGTAAGGTTACTGATTGATGCAGAAGAATCCTGGATTCAGGATAGTATTGATGATATTGCCCTACGGATGATGGGCACCCATAATAGGGGAGAAGTATGGATCTACAACACCTTGCAAATGTATCGGGTTGATCGATTGCCATATCTCAAGGAAACCATCGCATTAGCCAAACGAGATGGGTTTAAAATGGGCTATAAATTGGTACGTGGTGCATATATGGAAAAGGAGCGAAAGCGCGCTGAAGAAATGACCTACACCAGTCCCATACAAGCTTCTAAAGCCGATACGGATCGGGATTTTGATTTGGCATTGGAAGAGTGCTTCAATCAAAGAGATGTAGTCAGCACGTGTTTAGGGACCCACAACGAATCGAGTTCTGGACTGTTGTCCGAATTGATGTCTAAGAATAATATTCCCGTTAACGATAACCGGTTTTGGTTTGCTCAACTCTTTGGAATGAGCGATAATATTTCCTTTAATCTGGCTGAACGAGGGTATAACGTGGCCAAATATTTGCCGTACGGACCCATCAAAACGGTGTTGCCTTATTTGGGGCGAAGAGCACAGGAAAACAGTTCCGTTTCCGGTCAGGTAGGACGGGAAATGTCCTTAATTGTTACCGAGCTCCGTCGAAGAAGAAAAAAATAAGCCTCTTATATCTGAGACCAAAAGCACCTAGTTTGCTACAACTTCTTTCTTAACCACCAGCTGTCTTATGCTTACAAAGTGGGTAAACAGAACCACAGGTACAATAAAAGAAGGCAACCAGAAGAACGGAAAATACAAGAGCCCGATGTTCGGTTGATCCAACGCAAATTGCTGAAACGCTGTTGGTAAGGACAACATCGCATTCACAATGATGTTGATCAATAGCCCAAGACTTAGGATGTTCCAGGCGAGAAGTGTCTTTTTGTTTAGTTTGGACTTCGTATACCCAAAGTACGCCACAAATGGAGCTGTGATACCTGCGAGTATGTCGAAATTACGACCTTCAAATGTCATTAATTCTGGTATGGTGTTGTGAATGAACAACCACCACAATACGAATTCTACTGGAATCCGTACGATGCTTAAATGCGTCAACCAACTTAACGGGAGTGCATCTATAAACGCTTTGCCGCTTTTGGTGTTAAACAAAACAATCATGAGTAGGAAGGCTGGAAGAAATCCGAGAATAGGGAATAGGGGAGGCAGATCACTAACCGTGTTCACGTAAACCAGTTTTAGGGTTAGAATCATTTGTAGGACAAGCCAAACGATCATACCGAAACCAATTATATTGGCTTTGTGTGCAAACTCAGATTTTCGAATGGCCCAATAGAAAAAAAGAAAAGTAGCGAGGGTGGTAAGTCCAAAAACGACCGCGATGTACGTTGGGAGTTGTTCTAACATTTTATTTCAATTAAACATGTATGTACAAGTATAGGGATAAATATTTTTAAGTGATTTCTTCCATGTTATGGCGAATCGCATTCGTAATATTGTCAATATGTTGGATGTTAAATGAACCCAAAATGGATTCAACCTTTGTGTGCATTTCATGCCATATAGGGGACACCTCTTCCAGTAATTTCTTTCCCTCATTGGTCAGCTCCATGTTGGACTGTCTGGGGTCAGCGGCCTTGTTAATCTCAATCCATCCATTTTTAACCAAAGCCCGTAAATCCCGGCTTACAGTAGACTGATCAAGTACTAGGGTGTCAGCGATGTCCTTTTGGTTGACTCCTTTTCGCTTTCCAATAATGAATAAAATGGAAACCATGCTGCCCCTCAATCCAAACGGCTTAAACTTAGACATGTAGGCGGAGTTTATCAATCTGTGAAGCTTCCGTATTTTAGCATTAATGCACGTAGATGGGTTTATCTCATCGAAATTCGGAGTGGGTATGTGACCGTTATTTTTGATGATTCAAATATAGACACATGACTTGTATATACAAGTCTGTTTTACGTCTTTTTGTTGTGATGCAAATCCACAGATTGAGTTTCCTCGTTGCGTTATCCTCTAAAATTAATGACCAAAGACAGGTTATGGAAACTTAGCGATGAAATTGATGGATGTCTGTTCACATTTAACATACCGAGAGAATACCGGATTTCAGGAGAAAACTGTAATAAGGCAGAATGCTTGTCAAGACCAATACCCAAATCGAAGGCAAAATCACTGTTACTTGTAAAATGGGTGGAGTTCTTCGATTTTCGAGTGACTGGAATTTTTATATTGGGCCCAATAAGAAAATAGGGTGTGATATTATGTCGCCTTTTGGCTCTAATAACGAAGTGAGACATAAGGTCTAAAGTTACTGGCATCACTTTATATTCGTTTTGGGGGGCAGCTGTGTTTGTAAAATCTACTTTACTGTTATTGATTGAAATTTCAATTTTGGGTGATATGGAAAGAAATTTTTCGAGATGAATATTGGCTAAGGCACCTAAACGAAAACCGATGTCGTTCGACACGGATGCATTTGCTGGAAATATTTCTCCGGCCAACAAGTTGGAATAGTTTACACCAAGATTAAATCCAAACGTAAGCTTCTTTATATGAATAATGGGATGAATTTCTTGGGAAAAGGCGCTGTGCCAGCTGAACATAAGAACGGAGGCCAAAATTACTCGTTTCATACTTTCTAATGATTAAGTACCTGTTATGTCATTCACTTCGTTTGTAGGTTTAACGAGAGCCAGAGGTCTTTATTATAGAGAATATCACTGGTTTGGAGTCAGAATCAGAGCATGATATCCCGTCGATTTCTCAATCGGCACCGATGCAATGTATTTCTCCTGTGTTGACTGAAACGTTGGCATAATCATGTTTCCCATATACCAATTGAATTTTCTTATCTACTAACTTCATCCACCGAATTTCAGATTTGCCCACGCCATGTTCGCCACAATGTTTTACTACATTCACTTCCCAAATAACGGATCCATTAGGGTTGATGGCAGTTAGGATTTGATTGTCAGATTGCACGAAATAGATGATACCTGTCTTGCTTTTTATTCCTCTCATTTCGGTCTGAGCAAAATTCAGCACGGAGTCGTTTGATATTTTAGATGTATCGTAGGCTTGTGCATATCCGATATAGGGTAGAAACGTGATGGCACCAATAATCAGACAGCATTTTATGAGTTGATTGGGTAGTTGATTCATGGTTTTGAATTTACCTATGTGCTTAACCGTTGGCTTCTACCGCCTTCTTAATATCCAACAGATCGGTATGCAGTGCTTTGATGGTGGCTTTCTTAAACAAAGGTGCTAGAAGGCCTCCTAAAATCTTGGCCATAAGGGTTTGTGGATGTGACTCAAACACCATACGGAGTATTGTTTCACCATTGTTTTCGTGGACAGAGGTTATGGACAAATAAACAGCACCATGGCTTTCTGCCCGGGTTTTGTAATACGCGTTTACTTTAGCCTCCGTAATCCACATGGTTTCTGTAGCCGTCTTGCCAAACATGGTACGTGTTTCTGTCCACTTATATCCCACCATATCGTCGCCCGGATTGTGATGGACCTCCACTTTTATAATGGCAGAAATAGTATCGGCACAGTTTTCAATATCTGTAATAACTTTCCAAACGTCTTCGACCTTGCCTTGAATCGAAACTTCAACTTCTAACTTCATCCTCTTCTATTAAGGGTTAAATATATAGATTTTTGAACTTCAAGGCTGAGATTGCTCATTCTTCCGGTATATTTTGAGCTGTTTGCGGAACTCTCGTTTGACTTTTTTAGACGAATAGAACCAATCCGTACTTACTACTTTACTTCTACCTATTCTACCCGTCCATGAGTTGCTATCATCAATGGTTTCATGGGTTAATTTTCCCCTATAGTAGTACGACCAAAGACCAATGTACTGCCCTTTGACGTATTGACCGTGAACACTCATTCGTCCTTCCTGATCAAAACGAATGTATTCACCATTTCTACAATGATTCAGGTAATGTCCAATGATCCATGGTCGTGTGGTGTCGTCGTTGTAATACACCATCCATTTGCCATCTGATAACGAATCTGCCAGGTCGCAATCCAACGTTGTGCCGTCCAGGGGGTTTACATTGAGAGTATCCCACTCCAATACACCTGTGGTGTCGCATATAGAAATAACATGGCTCTGCGCCTGGCTACGGCTACTACATATGCCAATTGATAGACCGAGGAATAGGAAATAAAGGGTCTTCATGAGTGATGTGTTGACTTAACGACAAAAATGTATTCGGTATTATGGTTGTGATTCGATCGTTCTCAACAAATCAGCCACTACAAACGTACTCCCACCAACAAATACCACGTCATTGGTTTGGGCAGAATCTAAGGCAGCTCGATAGGCTTCTTCTACAGTTGTGTGCTTCGAACCTGTGAGTCCGGCTTGATCAGCCAATAGACCAAGCTCGTTTACATCCAGGCCTCGTATTACGTCAGGCTGGCAAAAATAGTATTGCGCTGTTATAGGAAGAAGCTTCAGAACATCCATAGGGTTCTTACCTGTTACCTGACCAAAAACGATATGAAGCTGATCAAAATCTTCCTCATTAAGTTGTTTGATTAGGGCAGTTAATCCTTCCACATTATGTCCGGTATCGCAAATAACTTTAGGACTATGCTGTATAATTTGCCAGCGACCTTTCATGCCTGTGTTTTTTGCCACCTGTGTCAAACCCAGTTCAATATCTTTCTGATTCAGGTTCCAGGACGTTGTTAACTGGTTTAAGGCACCCATCACCGAGTGTACATTAATTCGCTGATAGTGACCCAATAAATCCGTTGGGGGCACATCGTCCATCGTAACAAGGTCTTTGGCGTAGAATAAGGGCGCCTGTACGTTTGACGCTATGTTTTGAAATACGGGGTATGTTTCAGTGTGATGCTCGCCTATCACAACAGGAACATGAGGTTTCATAATCCCGCCTTTTTCTCTGGCAATTTCCTGGAGGGTAGTGCCTAACATGTCGGTATGATCCAAACCGATATTGGTAATTAGGCTCAACTCCGGTCGAATGACATTGGTGCTGTCTAATCGTCCGCCTAATCCGGTCTCAATGATGGCAATGTCAACGTCTTCTTTTGCGAAATATGCGAAGGCCATAGCCACCGTAATTTCAAAAAACGACGGTTTGATCTTGTCCAGTAGAGGGGAGATTCGTTGTACAAAGTCAATAACGAACTGCTCCGATACTTGAATGCCGTTTATTCGGATGCGTTCGCGAAAGTCGATAAGATGCGGGGAGGTATACAGCCCGGTTTTATAACCATGTTGCTGAAAAACAGAAGCCAACATATGTGAACAGCTGCCTTTCCCGTTTGTTCCGGCTACATGAATCGATTTAAAGGTAGTATGAGGGTTGTTAAGTGCCTTACAAAGAGCAACGGTGTTACCGAGATCCTTTTTGTAAGCGGCAGGACCGACCCGTTGATACATGGGTAACTGAGAAAAAAGAAAGTCAACGGTTTGAACGTAGTTCAAGGGGCTTAATGCAGTTCGTAAGTGAATGATATGGTACCACAGTTGGATGATTTTTGGGTACCAATTGGCACAAAGTTTATGCGTTTTATAGCATCTTTACTTAACTTAATTAAATAACTACTTGTCGCGGTACTCTTCTTACCGAGGTATCGACTGCTTTGTACCTTTCCATTTCGATCAAGACATATTTCAATAGTTACAACACCATCATCCTGGCTTGTGTTCACAATTCCAGGATCGTTACTAATTCCAAAACCTGTGAGATTAAAATTCATGTTGCCCATGGTTCCCTGGGTTCCGCCTGGTCCGGGTTTATTCGCATCTGGTTGCCCTTTTGGGCC
>CAYZWM010000162.1:0-8635 GCA_964482155.1 uncultured Chitinophagaceae bacterium
TTCCTTGACCAGGCCAACTAAGCAGGTGTTCCGTTTTCTAGCCCCATGTTTATAACGGTTTTTAGTTCGTTCTTTAAGTCGGGATGCCGTTTAACAATGCGAAGCGCTGTTGCCATTGAATACACTTTTAACGTAACCGGTTCGCTGGATGTAGTTAAATTTTGTATGCATAAACCAAAAAGAATTCCTTCAAATTCAGTTGGTATAGGAGCAAATTGATACGATCTCATGATGCTTCTCCTCACAATAGCGTGATGGTGTTTGCTTTCAAGCTCGTTTATAAGAACTTCATGGTAAGGTGAAATAAGGTCAGGGTGGGCTTCAATACAGTAACCATAGATCCATGCGCTTTTTTGTGTTATTTCTTTATCACTTCCAAGAAATAATTCCACCAATTTTTTAAATCTGTTTTCGTCGGTTCCAATGTATTTGACTGTAGAAATTGTTTGCCTTTTTGATCTACTTGCCAATACGTGTTCTTTCATGTCCATTAAGCAAATTGAATTGGTTCTAGCGCATTCATTATTTTTATTCGAAAATAAGGGAATTGCTAAAATAGACCTATGATTTAGACATTTAAGTGTTGTAACTGGATCAAATCCAACACGTTAAGTCACCTTGGAGCTTCAGCCGACTATCCATATCTCTTTTGGCCTTCTCAATTTTAACTATCTTTGAATAGATGAGGATATACAGTCTACTACTACTCGTATTAAGTTTTTGTTGCTATGGGTACGCTCAAACGACCCATTCGTTAGTTTCGGAAGTATCTCTGGATTCTTTGGTTAAAACCGTTCGTGAGTTTTCTGGAGAAGATTCGACCACCATTAATGATTCCACCGTTCGTATTGTTCATCGAGTAAGTAAAAGGGGAAATAACCTTGCTGCAGACTATCTAGTGGCTCGACTTAAAGCATACGGCCTACAAGTCGAGACTATTGACTATAGAAATGGTGGGAGAAACGTTGTAGCCACCCTTGAAGGGAAAACGAATCCAGACAGCATCTTGTACATTACAGCGCATTACGACGCTGTTGCCGACTATTGTGCAGATGATAATGCAAGTGGAAGCGCAACGGTATTGGAAGCGGCACGAATTATGACCCAGTACTGTTTTCACAACACCGTAAAGTTTGCATTTTGGGACGAGGAAGAACGTGGATTAGTAGGCAGCCGGTACTACGCTGATTCGGCATACGCCAATAAAGAAACCATATTGGGTGTTCTGAACATGGATATGATGGGATACGATGGAGACAGCAACAAAGTGTTTGACATTCATACCAATTCTAATCCAGAAAACCAGCGATTAAAAGACACCTTATTGTTTGTGTTGGATACCTTAAACATTGATTTGGTGCCCAACGTCATCAACCCAGGAACTACGCGTAGTGACCACGCATCCTTTTGGAGAAAAGGATATCCTGCCGTGTATTGTGGGGAGTCATTTTTAGGAGGAGATCCCAATCCGGAGTATCATACGTCGAAAGACCGAATTGACTTATTCGATTTAGGCTATTATCATAAACTTGCCCAGTTAGCCATTGGTACCATAGTCGAGTTAACCGGAGTAATTCCAACGGTCGTAGAGCACGACACGGTCTCTGCGTGTTATTCGTACGCGTACTCCGATTCTACGTTTTTAGTGTCAACCGTATACAACGATAGTTTAAAAACCGCAATCGGATGTGATAGCATCTATACCCTTCATTTAACCGTATTGCCAATTTTTCATACAACAGACACCTTACAGGTATGCGGTAAATATGTTTACCGAGACACTGACTTTTCTATATCCGGAGTATACCACGACACCTTAACCTCAAACAATGGATGTGATAGCATTTATACGATGAATTTAACGGTGTCTCCAATACTCCATGTGACCGACACTGTAGTCGTTTGCAAGAGTTATACGTATAAAGGAAATACCTATGAACTGTCCGGTATCTATCGCGATACGTTTATGTCGCAAGATGATTGTGATAGCATATACACCATAGACTTAACCGTATTACCGATATATGAAGTAACCGACACAATTAACGTTTGTGGGCAATATGAATATAGAAGCCAGGTTTTTCGTTCATCGGGTATTTATCTCGATACCTTGATATCTAGAAACGGCTGCGACAGTATATATACGATGGATTTGACCATCCGCGCAATACAACAAAAACGAGATACCGTTTTTACTTGTGGAGATTACACGTATCGTAGTCGGCAATACACCAGGTCTGGCATCTATCACGACACCTTAATCTCTAAAAATGGTTGCGACAGTCTATATACGTTTGATCTTCGAATCACTCGGATAAATGACCGTGTTTTACTGCAAACCAATTCGTTGACAGCAGTCGATACGACGACTACGTATCAATGGATGACGTGCAAAACGGATGGAATATATCAAAACATTAACGGAGCGACAAATCGTTCATATACGTTACCTATTGATGACTGGTATGCTGTCGCATTAACAAAAAATCAATGTGAGGATACGTCTGATTGTATCCAGGTCACCTTGTCAGGTATTGAAGATATACAAAGAGCCCAGTTTAACGTTTACCCAAACCCAACAAATGGTTTGTTGATTATTCGTAATACCGAATTCGATGAAGCTCTAATTGTTGAGGTGTTTGCCATGAATGGATCGAAGCTAAAAAACTACCAGTTCAAAGCCAAGGAGAGCATGTCTTTAAGAATGCCGGATCAAACTGGATTGTATATCGTTAAGGTTCAAAGTTCAACGCACACGGAGATTTATAAAATCTTAAAAACGGAATAGGCAATTCTCGAGTTGTAATCTGTCAACAACATGGGTAGGACAAACCAGGAATCTTAGTCGTGGTTAGTTTATTACCCTATTTAATTCTCACTTCTGTTCGTCTATTTTTTTGTCTTCCTTCAGACGTACTATTGGTTGCTATTGGCTGAGTTTCTCCATAACCCTTTGCAACAACCCGTTCTGATGAAATTCCTTTGGATATTAAATAGTTTCGTACCCGTTCAGCTCGTGCTTTAGACAGGTTCAAATTAGATGCTTCGTCCCCGACATCATCGGTATGACCAGCAATTTCAATATTTAAATCGTCTTTTAGATTCATGTAATCCAGCAATTCTTTAAGCTCGCTATACGACCCTTTTGTCAACGCAGATTTACCAGACTCAAACTCCACATTGTCAAGAGTAAACGTTCTTGGAAGCTCAAATTTGATGGTGAGCGTATACGTTCCATAACTTTCATTTTCACCTAAAGCAGGTAAGGTGATTTTGTTGTAGTCATCTGCATCTCCAATACTTTTAATTTTAATCAAATAGGTGTCTCCACCTTTTACATAAAACTTCAATTTACCTTTCGAATCACTGACGCCTTTATATACTTTTTTAGATTTTAAACCTTCAAACAGTATTTGCTCCCCTTTTTGGGGATTGTTGTCAAAATCGGTAACCAGTACGTCAATGGGTGCTAAATCAGACGAGTCAGAAGTCTGTCCGAAAACAGTAGTGCTCGAGGCAATCAACATCGGAATTAATAAAAGTATCGTTCTCATATATGTCATTTATGGGTTTCAAATCCAATGCAACACGTCCGAACCCTTAGATCGAATTTGGATCGTCAAAATGGGTGCTGTCACATAAATTCGAATTTACCCTTTTAATGCCAATGTTCTGGGGAATGTCAAAAGTTAGATCCTTGATTGTCAGGAAGGGGTTGGTTTGATAGGTACAAATCTATGGATTTAGAAAGTCGCTATAGTTTATGCAACAGACCCCTTAGATCTACCGTAATTAATTGTTCAATACCACAACACTAATTATCTCGCTCCCAACCTGAAGGAAATACAAATCCGATGGCAAATTAGAGAGATCTATTTGGGTGTTGGTGGTTTTTATCTATTTCGTATGTTCTGCTACTCAAATCATTTTGAAAGAGATCAGCGATTCGCATAACCAAAAATGATCCCACATCATTACGGTTCCTGAGTATAGGCACCAGGGTAACCCAACCGTTCAGATGCATTCCTTCAATCAGTCATTTCATTGATAAAAAAACTGTATCCACTATTCTGGCAACAATATAGAAATCACGACATCTTCAGCCACAAACCGTTTAGCCGCATTTTGTACATCTTGTGCGGTCAATTTATTGATTGCACTTTCCTTCTTCAATATATCCTTTAAGTCACCTCCATAATATATCAACGTGTTCAATTGTGTGATCCAGTAATTATTCTTTTTTAAATTCTCCTTCAACTCCAGTCTTTGCGCTTCTTTGATTTTTTTCAGATCTTTTTCTTCAGGACCATTCACCAATAACTTGTTTAATTCGTCTAACGCAGCGTTTTTGAGTTTTTCGACGTTTTCTGGACCACAAGGGAATGAAATGACGAAACCATATTTCCCACCTGACAACCATTTATACCCATAGCCTCGTGCGGACACGCCATAAACACCACTTTCTCCTTCGCGAAGATTTTCAATCAGTTTAATGCTCAGAATTTCGCCTGCACATTTTAGAAAATAGGCTTGTTCCGCATCATAAGGAGCATCTGTTCTATACCTTATCTCCACCTGACTCTTTGGCTCTGATCCTCTATGAAAAGTGAATTCATTATTACCTTTCAGTTTTTCATAGTCATGGTTTATAGGTGCTTCGACTCTACCATTAGATGGTAGGGAACCAAGATATTTCGTTGAAAGTTGGATGATTTGATCCTCATCGAAAGAACCAACAATGATAAAAACAAAATCACTTGCATCTGCAAACCGATCTTGATAAATGTCATAAGCCAGATCATAATCCTGAGTCGCAAATTCTTCTGTAGTTGGAACTGCGTTTGTAAACCGGGGATTCTCCTTTTGTGTGATTTTTGCTACCTCATTGTAATACCAATACTGTGGGCGATTAAGTAGGTTGCCATAGAACGCAGTTTGTTTGTCTATATATGCCTGATAAGCTTCTTCATTTTTGTTTAGAGCTGTAAAGTAAACATAGATAAGCTGAAACATTTCTTCTACATCACTATTTACTGACCTGCCCCGGAAACCTTCATAGTTCGGATAAATGAATGGGGAGGCAGAGGCCCGTTTCCCAGCCATAACCTTGGCCATGTCGTTTTTAGAAAACCCATTAACCCCAGCCTCTGTTAGGCCTTTTAATGCCAGTTGGACATTTTTAAAGTCGTCCGCTGATGTGATAAGTGAGGTTCCGCCTGGACTGATTGCTCGCAGTAAAATCTGATTGTCATTAAAGTCCGTTTGTTTATAATAAACGGTCACTCCATTTGTCAATACCATTTTGGTTAGATCCAGGTCGACAATTTTTTCGCTGGAAGTAACAGATCCAGCGGGATTCAGTGAGGTAATTAAGGTTGTAGCAACGACACCGTCGTCATAAGGCTCAAGTTCTTTGTTTTTTGCACTTTCAAAAACCATTAACACTTGAGCTTCGCTAATTAAATCGTCCCCGCTACTTTCAGGTCCCGTAAACACAACTACCCGATTGTCATCATGGATAAAACCCTTAATCAATTCATTGACGTGATTAACCGTAATCCCTTCAAAAAACGCCTTATGTGCCTTGGATTCCCATTCAATGCCTGGAATGACTTCGCCCTCAAGAAAATTGCGAACATACTCCCCAATTAGCCTTCTCGATTCTGTCTTGTCTTTGTTTATTTCTAAAGCCTCCAACCAGGCGGCCATTTTCTTTTTTGCTCTTATCAATTCGCTTTCGGTAAACCCAAAACGTAAAACACGCTCATTTTCTTCAACCAGGGTTTCCAATGCCCTAAGTTGGTTTTTTGGATCAGTCATCGCATACGACTGATAATTGGTCTTATTTCGGCTCCAACTTTCACCATGAAATGAATAACCGTAGTTAAATGGTGGGTTCGGGTTATTGGCTACTTCCTGAAGTCTGCTGTTCACCATGGTATTGAAGAGACTCACCACAATGGATTTTCTATAGTCTGCAAGCGTGACCACTCTTTTTGTATTGCCTATGGCTTTGTATACTAATTGTACTTGTGTATATGATGCCTCTTTATCGTGCTCAATAGCGACAAAAGTTTCTTTGTGGTCAGGAACATAATACTCTTTCCGTTCGATCTCATTTTTTGGATTTTTATAGCCACCAAAATGGTCCTTAATTTTTTGCTGTATTTGTTTCACATCAATATCGCCAACCACAATGACTGACATTAAATTGGGACGATACCAGGTCTGATAAAAATCTTTGAGTTCTGAATGGTCAAAATTTTCAATAACATCTTTCAAACCGATTGGTAATCTGTCGGCATAATGAGATTTGTACATCAACAACGGAAGATAGTTTTCCAACATCCGTTTATCAGCACCCAATCCCAATCGAAATTCTTCAAGAACTACGCCTCGTTCCTTGTCTACCTCCTCAGGTGTTAACAGGTTGTTAAACGCCCAATCCTCTAGAATGTCAAATCCCTTTTCCAGCTTCTGAGCATCGTCGCTAGGTATGGGTAGGATGTAAACCGTCTCGTCAAAGCTGGTATAGGCATTTAGATGTTGGCCAAACTTTACCCCAATGCTTTGGAGGTAATCTACCAGTTCGTTATGCTGGAAGTTTTTGGTACCATTAAAATTCATATGTTCCATGAAATGTGCCAGCCCGCGTTGCTCTTCAGTTTCTAAAATAGAACCGGCATTTACCACCAACCGGAGTTCAACCTTGTTTTCTGGCTTGGTATTTTTTCGAATGTAATAGATTAACCCATTTTCCAACGTGTCAATGAGCACGTTATCGCTTACAGGAATTGGACTGTTAAGATTCGTAAAATCCTGAGCTTGTAAAAGACAACTTGCACAGGTAAGAAATAAAAGAATCAGATTTTTCATAATGATTGATACTAATGATAGAAAAGGCAAATTAGTTGAATCAGCCAATACAATAATAGAGATTCACTTCTAACCATAGCTGTCGTTTCTGAATTTAGGATTATGTTAAGTAATTCTTTACTTCGGTTTGACCTATGCACAAATACAGGAGGTAGGATTTAAGTATACCCAGTTCATTATTTGGTCATATTTCTGAATCAGGATATGGTGGATGAGGCAACCCATGTCAAAGACAGATTGTCGCCTGCCATTTGGCATCTTTGGCGAACAATCTCGGATACGTTAATAGCTTATCTACCGCTATTCAATTCTGACGCTCAACCGCGAATCCCAGGCATAGTTGGCTTCATACAAAGGTTGACTTAGTTTATTGATTTGTTCTCTATGGGTAGAGTAGTTGTTGGTTCATAAACAAGACTTTCAATGCTTAATAAACGCGACGTTTAATATGAGATGATTCCAATAAATTGACCACAGATAATCTGCGTAAACTGGCCATCCATTACCTCAAGCAAAGAGCTCCCAAGGCAATGGCAGATCAGGAACATATCCATTTACATCTATGTCTGTCAGGTATTGATTTTGCTACAGGCAAGGCGATTCGTATTTCAAAGGGCCAGTTCACCGAAATCAAACGGGAGATGGAACGCTACCAAGACCGTGAACTACAACTGATTCATAGCCGTATAGCTCATGGCAAAAAGCATAGAGAATTATCAATCGAACATAATTTTCCTACTCCTGAATCCACCTTAACTAAGAGTCAGATAGTAAAATTGGTTCCAGCTCTATTTGCCAAAGCCACATCGATTGATTCATGGAAACGTTTGCTTGAACCTTATGACATACGACTCTACAATCGTGGTGGAGGAATTGTAGGAGTCCAGTACGGAAAACGGAAATATCGTTTGCGAACATTGGGCATGGTCAAATCCCAGGTTGTAGATCGGATTGAAAAAGATCTAAGAATAGAAGCTGTTCAAAAACGAATGCTGGCTCTTGAGGACTTTGAAAACACAATATCCCCGGAGCATAAAATCAAGCGAAAGCGATAACTCCGTTACGGGGCCTGGGGTGTCCCCAGCAAGATCGCTTTGGACAGGGCTCACCCAGTCACAAAGCAATCTTGTAACTAAACTCAAATCAAGCCTGTCCTATACAGGTAGGAAATCACTTTAAAGAATAATCCCTGGCTGATTCTCAGCTAAGAAACACGAAATCCGTCATTCTGACCGTCGACCTATAATCTCAGGCTTGGTCAACCAATATTTTAAACCCGAAGCCTTTGGGAGGACATCTAAGCCTCTCGGCTTCACAATCTTTTTCATTTATGAGTAATCTACTCCCATTCATCCCTTGGGTAGGAGGAAAGCGTAAGCTTACTGCGACCTTACGACAAAACCTACCTAATTCAATCAATCACTACTTTGAGCCCTTCGTTGGAGGAGGAGCATTGTTCTTTTCACTGTGTCCTGACAAGGCTTTTCTTTCCGATGTTAACGAACACCTTATTGACACCTACGTTGCGGTTCGCGACCATGTTGATGAAGTCATTGCATGGCTGCACATTCTGAAGCAACAGCATAGCGAAAAGCAGTTTTTTGAGATTCGTAATCGCCTCCACCAGATGGACATCACAGCACAAAAAGGCGCTTCCTTCATCTATCTGATTAAATGCGCCTATGGTGGGATTTACCATGAAAGAGCCAATGGTAGACTTGCGTGTAGCTTGAACAAAGAAACACTCAATGGCCGACGC
>CAYZWM010000162.1:8645-10017 GCA_964482155.1 uncultured Chitinophagaceae bacterium
AAGATACTGGACGAAGAAGGCCTCATTCTGGCTTCACGGGGGCTTGCTGGCATTCATTTGAACACACACTCGTTTAGTGAGCTCAAAGAGCCACAGAACGGCGACATGGTCTATTTTGATCCTCCGTATCATAAGACATGGAGCAAATACCATAAAAGTGGTTTTGGTAATGCTGAACACAAACAATTGGCCCAATTCTGCCACAGGCTTGATAAGCGAAGCGTCAACTTTATGCTCTCAAATTCCGATACCGAATTTGTACGCGAAATCTACAGCAGATTTGACATCAAGGAAGTTATCGCCCACAGGTCTCATCGTAAGAAAGGAGCAGATGCAACAACCACCGAACTTCTGATTCGGAATTATTGCTAACCCTTTCCCACTTAAGCAGGCGGTTCACATCGCCTACTTTTTACGTATCCATGAACCCCAATAAGGACAATAGCACAATACGGAAACCGCTTAAGGCTTTTTCCAAATATTCTGAACAAGAACAGGAGAATATCCTGTTGGCTCTGAGTACCTTGAGTCCACTACTCCTGGATTTACAACAAAACTTCAAACACGCAAAATCTGATAAAATAAATTCTGATACCGAAACTCATAGATGGTTGAAACGAGTCTCTACATCAGATAATCTTGAAGACCAGACGCAACCCCATTCCCTAGACGAATTTGAAAAACAAAAAGAACGGTACCGTGAGGAGTTTGAATGTGAGTTAGAAGAAAAAAGGGAATTCCAGAATCATAGGCAACCCAAGGAAGATATCGGTATCACCAAAACCCAAAAAAAAAGCATTCGTGGATATCGTGTTAAAATAACCAAAGCAGACATTGATCCAAAAGCTCACGCTGAAAAATTGAAGAGAGTTATGAAAATCTTCCGAAAATAGTAACGATTTCAGTTAAAAGGTGTTACGAGTTCTCTCTTATGCCAATTTGACAGAAAAGCCTCACGCCCCACACGATTACACGACAATATGTCAACCATCTTGTCTTTATGAATTATGGCACTTTCATTGAAGTGCATATAGTCAAAAGGTTCATTTTATTAAATTTTAACAAACTATGAAAAAATCAAAAATCAAATATTATCCAGTAGCTAATGGTGACACTTCCTTAATAACGTTGTCCGACGAAACCAAACTTTTAATTGACATTAATATTACCAATGATTCGACAGACGAAGATGAAGAGGAACGTTACGATGTTCTTCGAGACCTTTTAGACGTTGAATTAAAAAAAAATGAGGGCCATCCGTTTGTCGACGCCTTTGTTTTAACCCATCCCGATATCGACCACTGTAGAGGTTATGAAAATCATTTTTTTCAAGGTAATCCCGACGATTATTCTGAAGATGACGAAAAAAATG
>CAYZWM010000163.1:0-9954 GCA_964482155.1 uncultured Chitinophagaceae bacterium
ATGTGGAAGCAAATTTACTGGGGAAGTAAAACTGCTTTCGGATACGACCTTGGTTAAGATCATAGACCACGTGATTTTGGATTCTTCTTCTATAGATACCTTGCCGGTCATGTTAACCAGAGCCATGAAAAGAGATACCAATCAAATCCAAACACCCGATCCTCAAGAGGTAAAAGAGCCTGTTGTAGTTCCTAAAGTAACGGGTTCTTTTAAGTTTTATCCCAATCCAACATCCGGAAATTTGACCATTGAACTAAACGACATCCAATCCAACTTATTTTTACTCGATATGAGCGGGAAAGTGCTTGAAGATATTGATGTTAATAATCGAAGCAGGGTGGAGATCGACATCAGTAGATATCCAAATGGGTTTTATTCCATAGGCTACCGGTCAGGTAAAAAGTGGTTTTCAGGTAAGGTGTTGTTGATTCATTAATCCGAAGGATTAATGAATCATGTAGCAATGTGTTAACGGAGCAATTGAACAATTCCTCCCCCAACGTCATTCAGAGTCATTGCACAGCATGACGTCCACGTGTCGCCGTAGCTTCAGCGGAGGCACAAGAATCTGATGTATCCTAGTCTGGATGTATCGAGCACAATGCTTTGCTCTTCCGAATCGGTTACGCGTAGGAGAGAATCAATGGATCAATGCACCCAAATGTTGACCGTGCTACTTCATTCCAGCAATAGACACGGGAAACAGTCAAAAGGTCCTTCGAAGTGAATAAATCGCCTTCCTAGACAAATGCTGTAGGTTGTTTTGGTGGTAGGGTGTAGTGTTTTGTTTCTCCTTCTGGATCTCGTCTCGAAATCTCGAAAGAGTTCAAATTCAATGTCCGACAAATGGATATATTGTCTTGTACTGTTACCATTAGGGTATCTTGAGTCGCAATTCCAGAATAATTCAAAATGGTTTTCGCATCGAAGGAGGGCCATTAACCCATTTCTGATATGAAAACAGCCTTGTTCGAAGTACGAAATGAAAATAGTGTCATTGACCTCCATTTGGTCAACAAAATTTTGTTTAGAATGGTCATACTTGAATTCATCTCTGAGATCAATTTGAAGTGTCTTATTCGTCTCGACGACCACATAGCGTTGAATTAAATCGCCCCAGGTAGAGTAAAGACGTATTCGATATTCCCCATTAGGTATGCTGTCAAGTTTGGATTTCTTTTTATTAATTTTTAGGTACCTATGGAAAACTGTATCCTGGTTGTGGAATTCAATGTATGTTCCCCAGATGCCTCTTTCATTGGTCTTAAGAATAACGGAGAATGTATCATCCGGATTTTTAGCTAATAGGGACTTAATTGAAGGGAAGATTAGAATCAAAATGAGTATTAACCTTTTCATAATGTTTGCTATTTGACGAAAACAGGGTTGCCAAGGTTGGTGGTTTGATCCATTTTTTTGTTAAAACCGGATTGTTTTGCCATTATGTACCTTACTATCCTTATTGTGAATGATCGAAGAACCCAGTTGAATTTGTAACGAAGTCACCAGCAGATCGTAATAGAGTAAGACGCTGATAAACCAGGTCAGGCCGTTGGTCAAAACGAGTCGGGCTGTACTTTTTAGCAATTTACTTACGTTGTATATTCATACTCTAATATCTAAATCATGCGTTCACTATACTCATTATCCAAACGAACCGTTTCACTATTTACTCTTTCTGGCTTGCTTTTGGTTTCATGTATGAACCGTCAAACGGCGTTGTTGAAGAAAACCATTTCAAATGATCAACTGAAAAATACGAGCCTGGTGCAATCCGCTCACTATTTGATCAGCCCACATCCTGAGCCGACGAGGTTGTCCCAATCAGTTGGAGAAAATACGGCCTTAAACCAGGAGTATTTAATAGCCAGTGAAGGAGACCAGTTTATGATTTCTGGTGTTTTAACAGCAGCCGAGGTGAATGACTTTTCCAAATGGGATGTTTGGCCGAATGTGAAAAATGTGAATCTGGCATTTGAAGCCATAAAGTGGGGCATTCATCCCAAAGATCGATTTACGATACAGTTGGTTAACGAAAACCAAAAACCACTGATTGATGTGCCGGTCTACCTCAAACAAGGCGATTCTGTGGTTTTATGGAAAGCGCGAACCGACAATACGGGAAAAGCCGAATTGTGGTCGAGTTTATATGAAGAACAGAAAGCGCCAACCGCCATTGAGGCTGTAATTGATGGAGTAACCTACACACTAAACGACTTGAAACCATTCCGAAATGGAATAAATCGATTGGAAATATCCCATATATGTAACCCACCGTCGGCGATCGATATTTTATTTATGGTTGATGGTACCCGATCGATGGAAGACGAAATCAGCTACTTAAAGCGGGAGTTATTTGATGTATTATCGAAAACGAAACGGTTAAATAATGAAGAGGTTGACTTGCGTGTAGGAAGTTTATTTTACCGTTGCAAGAAAAGTAGTTATGTGACTAGAAAACAGGGGTTTACGAGTGACTTGTCAGCCGTACGGAATTTTATAAATCTGCAGGAAGCGGCGGAAGGTGGCGATGAGGTTGTAGACATTGCGCTTGCAAAAGCGGTCAATAAGTTTGACTGGAGCGAAGAAGCACGAGTGAGACTCTTGTTTATTGTGCTCGATGAGCCGCCCGGTATTGACAAGGCGCAGGACTTGCGAAAAAGCATTAAAACAGCCGCAGAAAAAGGAATTCGAATCGTACCTATTATCGCAAGCGGAACCGAATTAAAAGCCAACAATTTTTTGGAATACTTGACCAGGTCAATGGCACTGGCTACCAATGGTACATGTGCTTTTATAACCGATCACAGCGGACTTGGACTGCCACACAAAGAGCCGTTTACCAACGAATATGATGTAGAACAACTCAATGACCTAATACTTCGGATTATAGAGCAATATTCATATGTGCCTCCATGTGATGATGACCAAAAGGTGTATAAAATATATCCGATAGACTCTTTACAGGTTAAAATTACTGAAACTACGCCAATGAGGATTGAACAACCGCCATCGGTGGTATTAGACCTTAGACAAGAATACCCAAAGGTGAAAAATCCGATACAAACGACAACGGCCTTTTTAGAGATAGAACCTTCATCTGTATCTCCAGATTTAAAGGCATCCTTTAAGTTTTACCCAAACCCGACTACAGGAACTATCACCGTTGAGTTAAACGACATTCAGTCTAACCTATTTTTATTGGATATGAGCGGCAAAGTTCTTGAACAAATCCATATTGCAGGAAGAAATGAACTGGACGTTGATCTGTCCCGTTATCCAGATGGGTTTTATTCCATTGGGTATCGTTCCGGCAATAAGTGGTTTTCTGGTAAAGTGTTGTTGATTCATTAATCATACGGCTTAATAATGAAGCAATGTAATCCTTCGCTTACCGTTCGGTGTGGAATGGCAACCAAAGTGGGTTGAGCTTCGGAATATTAATATTGCTGGTTAAGTAATTGCAAATGTCAGTTCGAGTGGTTTTTCGAAGAGTAACGGAGAAAAATTGTATCGAGAACCGCTTGTTAGTACAGCATAGTCTCGTGCCTCAGACGATTCTCCTTCGTTGAATGTCTGGATGTATCGAGAACCGCTTGTTACCCAGAAGTCAGTCTGACCGAATGGGTGCTAAACGAGAAGTTTCACTGGGTTTTCCAGTAACTCTTTAAACGTTTGTAGGAATTGAGAGCCGACTACGCCATCAACTACTCTATGGTCGCAAGACAAGGTAACTTTCATGATGCTACCAATTTTCATTTCGCCGTTTTCGACAACTACCGTCTCTTTTGCAGCACCAACTGCAAGGATACAAGCATCGGGAGAATTTATTATAGCCGTAAATTCTTCAATTCCAAACATGCCGAGGTTGGATATAGTAAAGGTATTTCCTTCCCAGTCGGCAGGTTGTAATTTCTTCACCTTTGCTTTGGCGGAATAGTCTTTTACTTCAGCGCTTATTTGAGATAGGGTTTTGCTGTTTGCAAATTTCACAACAGGAACTAAAAGTCCTTCATCCACAGCCATTGCTACACCAATATTGATGTGGTTATTGGTTCGAATAGAATCGCCCATCCACGATGAATTCACCTTGGGATGTCTCTGTAATGCACCGGCCGCAGCTTTAATGATTACATCATTCATGGAGATTTTAATCTCAGCGTATTGATTCATCTCTTTTCTGGCCTCAATGGCGTTGTCCATGCGAATTTCCATGGTCAGGTAGAAGTGAGGAGCCGAGAATTTGCTTTCGCCCAATCGACGTGCAATGGTTTTACGCATTTGAGAAACAGGCGTTGTTGAAAAGGATTCAACCCCAGTTACTGATGGCGATGCGATTGAAGGAGAATAATTCTCTATGTCTCTTTTTACAATCCGTCCCCCTTCTCCAGATCCAGATATTTGCCCAATATCAAGGCCTTTTTCTGATGCCATTTTTTTGGCTAATGGAGAGGCCAATGTCCTTCCGTTCGATAATGTAGGTAGTGCAGTGGGTGTGGTCGATGAAATAACCGTGGGTGCTGGTTGAGATACTGCAACTGCCTCTTCTTTTGGCGTTTCTGTTTCTACTTTAGCAACGGGCGCCGCAACAAGCAAATCTGCAAAATCTTCTCCTTTTTTACCTACAACGGCAATTACACTATCCACAGGAATGGTGTCACCTTCACTTGCATTTAGGTGAAGTACAGTGCCTTTTTCGTAGTTGTCTAAGTCCATGGTAGCCTTGTCGGTTTCCACTTCAGCCAGTATGTCTCCCAGCTTAACTTCGTCGCCAACTTTCACTTGCCATGAAACGATTACACCTTCTTCCATGGTGTCACTCATCTTAGGTAACTTAATTGCTACTGCCATATTCTCTTTTTACCAAAACGCAAAGCTAATATATAAGGTTTAAATATTGTTGAAAACAAGACGCATAAGTTCGCTTATTTTGAAAGTTGAAACAACGCCGATGTTAAGTTTCTTAAACAGGTAATACTATGACACAATACGAAGATTTTCTAAAATATGTTTACGAACATGGTACAGATAAGGGAGACCGCACTGGCACTGGAACTCGAAGCGTATTTGGAGGGCAATTGCGATTTGACCTTAACGAGGGGTTTCCACTGATTACGACAAAAAAGGTTCATCTTAAATCTCTGATCTATGAGTTGCTTTGGTTTCTAAAAGGCGATACGAATATTAAATACCTCACAGACAACAATATCCGGATTTGGAATGAATGGGCAGATGACAACGGAGACCTGGGGCCGGTTTATGGCAAACAATGGAGAAGCTGGGAGTCGGCAAATGGACAAACAATCGACCAGATTGCCCAAATTCTTGAATTGATTAAAACGAATCCCAACAGCAGGAGAATCATTGTTAATGCCTGGAACGTTGGCGAATTGTCGGAAATGGCGTTAAGTCCGTGCCATTGTATGTTTCAGTTCTACGTGGCGGATGGTAAGCTAAGCTGCCAACTATATCAACGAAGTGCAGACCTGTTTCTGGGTGTGCCCTTTAATATTGGGTCTTATGCCCTGCTGACTATGATGGTTGCACAGGTTACGGGACTTGAGTTGGGCGAATATGTTCATACGTTTGGAGATGCTCATATTTATACCAATCATTTTGAACAAGTCGAGTTGCAATTGAGTCGAGATGTACGACCATATCCTACCATGAAGTTAAATAAAGAAGTAACTGATTTGTTTGCTTTTACATACGACGACTTCGAACTTTCCAACTACAATCCCCATCCACTTATCAAGGGTAAGGTCGCGGTTTAAAGCTTCGTACATTTTTTAATTATTTTTTGCCATACCCCTTCAATCCTTCTAACCTTCAATAATTACTTCCTTCCATCCTTCAATCCTTCAATCCTTCCATCCTTCCATCCTTCAATAATTACTTCCTTCCATCCTTCAATCCTTCAATAATTAATCCCTTCCATCCTTCCATCCTTCAATAATTAATTCCTTCCACCCTTCAATTTAGGTGTTTTGAGTATGACTCTTTTTGCGTGTATAATTAGGGAATATCGTCGACATTTTGCACTTAATCAGATGGAAGTGTCTGAATGGGGTTGATTGTGTAAGAATTGCGTCATTCAGGCCTTTTTAAGCACTTATCATTCATTTCAACGCGTTGAGTATCAATTTCTTGTGGTTTCGTCGAGAAGTTTGATCTTACTCTTGGTTGTATAGCTTTTAATGCTAAATTCGCGCCTTTATTTGACGTGCCTGTAGATTGGCTTATTTGAAGTAAATATAACTACAAAAGACATATGTGCAAATAATAAATACTAAATATGTACACATATGTAGTTTTTTAATGCTAAACGATTCATAAATAAATTGCCAAATTGAACCAAAGTAATTTGAGTATTTCGAAAGACCATCATATGTTTTTTTAAGTCTAATAATTTTATTAAACCCAAGGCGTAACGGCCTCTGAATAAACCAACATTGCAGACATACATAATTCAATTTTTATTAAGAGTTTGATCGCTGTTTAGGCGGTTTTAGATACAAATATTTTAAACACAATACTTTATTAAACAGAACAAGATTTCATCAATTATGAGAAAGCAAACATTTTTAACATTATTCCTCCTTGCCGTCGGCTTGATGTCATACGCTCAGTGCGTAGAAACACAGTCCACCGTTAGCGCAAAGATGTGTAGTGGGTCGACCTACTCTTCCCCAAGTGGGAATTACAGTTGGACGAGTTCTGGAACGTACAGCGATACCTTAACCAATGCCGCTGGTTGCGATTCTGTGATTACCATTAACCTAACCGTTAATAAACCAACTTCTTCAAATGTCAAAGCATCTGCTTGCGACAGCTACACATCACCTAGTGGAAAAATCACATGGACGAAATCAGGTAAGTACACGGATACCCTGGTTAATTCGGTCGGATGTGATTCCATTATTACTATTGATCTCGTGGTTTCCAATTCAACAAGTTCTAAAATTACCGTTTACGGTTGCAACGCATTTACCTCGCCAAGTGGTAGGTATACGTGGAGTACCTCTGGGACCTATACCGATACATTGGCAAACTCAGCGGGTTGTGATTCAGTAATTACCATCAATCTATTAATGAGTACACATACCAGTTCAACTATAACAGCAACCGAGTGTTATACGTATACGTCACCTAGTGGTCTTTTTACCTGGGATGTATCTGGTAGATATATGGATACACTAACCAACGCAGCTGGTTGTGATTCAATTATTACGGTAAACCTATCTATTAACTCAAACTACCAAACGATTAACCCGGTTGAATGTAGTACGTATTCATCGCCAAGTGGAAACTATACATGGACCACAACAGGAACGTATTCGGATACATTGACCAATGCAGCAGGTTGTGATTCTATTCTAACCATTAATTTGACCATAAATGAAACCACAGTAAGTTTTAAAGAAACGGCGTGTAACTCGTATATGTCGCCAAGTGGTAAACAATGGACTAAGTCAGGTACCTATTTAGATACCATAGCAAACACAGCTGGATGTGATTCTCTAATAACCATTACTTTGACGGTTAACAATTCGAACGGTTCGACCCTTACTGTATTGGAATGCGGATCTTCTTCGTACACATCACCAAGTGGAAAGACTACCTGGACAAAAGCAGGAACATACGCTGATACGCTGACGAACGCAGTGGGCTGTGATTCCATTATTACGGTTCATCTCGATTTTGGAAGTCCTACTACATCCACTATAAAGGTTACAGTTTGTGATAATTATTCGTCACCAAGCGGGAAAAACACGTGGACTACCTCAGGTGTCTATATGGATACGCTGGCAAATGCAAGCGGATGTGATTCGATTATCACCATCAACCTGACCGTTAATACATCAAGTAAAACGACTATTAACCCTGTAGTTTGTAATACATATACATCACCAAGTGGGAAGTTTACCTGGACAAAATCAGGAACCTATACGGATGTGTTAACCAACGCCGGTGGTTGTGATTCTACGATTACTATTAAATTGACCGTGAATGAAACCACGCGTGCTACCATTACTCGAATTGAGTGTAAACGAAATACGGTAAAATCGCCTAGTGGAAAATATGTTTGGTATACGTCAGGTAGGTATATGGATACCATAACCAATGCAGCCGGTTGCGATTCCATTATGACAATTAACCTTACGATAAGCAAGCCATCTCGATCTACGATTAGTCCAATTGTATGTGAAGAATATACTTCTCCAAGTAAGAATTACACCTGGACCAAGTCTGGTACTTACATGGATACCATTGCCAATACATTGGGATGCGACTCAATTATTACCATAATTTTGGTCGTTAACCAACCTACAAGCGCTACGCTTAACCCTGTGGTATGTGACCGCTATGTTTCTCCGAGTGGTAAACAAACCTGGACAAAAACGGGTAAATACAGTGAGACACTTACCAATACGGCAGGTTGTGATTCAATTATAACTATTAATTTGACTGTGAACACGACTCGGGCAACCATCAAACCAGCAGTATGTAACAGCTATACATCTCCAAGTGCGAATTACACGTGGACTAAGTCAGGTACATACTCAGATACATTGACCAATGCAGCGAGCTGTGATTCGATTATCACTATCAATCTAACGGTAAACCATTTTACAACCTCGAATATCAAACCTTCTGTTTGTGACACATACACGTCTCCAAGTGGGAATTATACCTGGTCTAAGTCTGGGAAATATATGGATACCATATCGAACACAATGGGTTGTGATTCAATCATTTCGATAGATCTTACTATTCGAAACTCAACAAGTTCAACCATTAGCCCTACAACGTGTAATACCTACACATCACCAAGTGGCAAAAACACCTGGACAACTTCAGGAACCTATTCGGATGTGTTAACGAATTCAGAAGGTTGCGACTCCAACATAACCATTAACCTGACCATAATTACATCTACTTCTTCCGTAACAACAGAATACTCTTGTGGAGCATATACATCACCAAGCGGAAAACGATGGATTGGATCTGGCGCATACAAAGACACCATTCAAAACGGTTCAGGTTGTGATTCATTTATGAGCATTACATTGTTTGTTCGAAAGGCATCTCGTTCAACCATTAACCCTACAGCATGTAATACATACACATCGCCAAGTGGGAAATACAACTGGACAACTTCAGGTACATACATGGATACATTGAACAATCAATTTGGATGTGATTCTGTACTTACAGTAAACCTAACGGTTAACAATTCAACTACATCGACAATTAGCCCATCAACTTGTGAAAAATATACCTCTCCAAGTGGAAGGTACACATGGTCAACTTCTGGAATATATATGGACACCATTCCAAATACGGCTGGTTGTGATTCAATCATCACGGTTGATCTTCGAGTGAACGCGTCGGCTGGAAATATTAACCCAACTCAATGTAATTCCTATACTTCACCAAGTGGAAATTACACCTGGACTACGACTGGTGTCTATATGGATACCATTCCAAATGCAGTGAGTTGTGATTCGGTTATTACGATTAACCTAACCATTTTAAATGCAACGTTCTCAACGATCAATCCAGAAGAATGTACGAGTTATACATCTCCAAGTGGAAGATCAGTTTGGACTACGTCAGGCATGTATATGGATACATTGTCTAATACGATTGGTTGCGATTCCATTATTACGATCAACTTGAGCATTAATCAAACGACGGCAGAAATTAGCCCTGCAGCGTGCGATACGTACACATCGCCAAGTGGTATGTATACCTGGACAACATCGGGTACGTATATGGATACCCTCACAAATAGTGCAGGTTGTGATTCAATCATCACCATTAATTTGACAGTTAATACGGTAGATGTTGGTGTGACCCAGTTAGGAGATTCTCTAACGGCAAACTCAACTAATGGAACCTATCAATGGATGAATTGTGAAAATGCATTTTCTCCAATTGCAGGGGCAA
>CAYZWM010000164.1:0-9921 GCA_964482155.1 uncultured Chitinophagaceae bacterium
TTACCAATCCAGCGGAGGGCAGTTTGTTTTTGTGATAAACCAGGAAGACGGAATCGCATCAAAACGCAAGGTTCAATTGGGTGCTCAAAATCCAGAATATTACGAAGTACTTTCAGGCCTTGAAGAAGGCGAAATCGTTCTCATTTCCAGTTACGAAACATTTAAAGATAAAGACCGCATTGCGGTGAAATAACAAAATCCATTATGATATTACTCGATAAGCTCAGCAAGATTTACCGAACCAGTGATGTAGAAACCACGGCTCTTAACGAAATAACCTTAGAAATTAAGGAAGGTGAATTTGTTTCTATAATGGGAACGTCTGGTTGTGGAAAGTCAACCTTACTCAATATTCTTGGAATGCTTGATAATGCTTCAAGTGGCTCCTATTCGTTTAATGGTGAGGAAATTTCAGGCTACAATGAAGGGCAACGCGCTCAATTGCGTAAAAACAACATTGGTTTCGTATTTCAGAATTTTAACCTGATTGACGAATTGACGGTTCAGGAAAATGTAGAATTGCCTTTGTTTTATTTAGGTGTCGGTAAATCCGAACGAAAAGAACGTGTTTTGGAAGTCCTCGAAAAAGTTGGAATTGCCCATCGAGCCAAACATTTCCCAAAACAACTTTCTGGTGGACAACAACAGCGTGCGGCGGTCTCTCGAGCGGTTATTACAAAGCCGAAATTGATTCTTGCGGATGAGCCTACTGGAAATCTAGACTCCCATTTTGGAAAAGAAGTGCTTGACATTTTGCGCGGATTAAACGAGCAAGGTACGACCATCATTATGGTGACCCATTCGAAATCAGATGCACAATATTCACAGCGCATTATTGAGCTTTACGATGGCAAAGTTCTTACCCAAAGCAATCTTCCTTCCAACGCGTTATAATCCGGCTTATGTTTAAGAATAATCTAAAAATAGCAATCCGAAACCTCCTTCAAAATAAGGTATATGCGTTGATAAGCATTTTAGGTCTCGCTATAGGAATTTCCGGTAGCACCCTTATTACCCTTTATGTTGGGGATGAGTTATCGTACGACAACTACCATGAAAATAAGGATCACATTTACCGTTTAACAACCGTCCTTGATTTTAACGGCAAAATGGATGTAGGCGTTACAAACTATGCTGCCGGACCTACATTAAAAGAAGACTATCCAGAGGTTATTGATTTTGTCCGATTCTATGGGGGCAGACGAGAGGTTGAACTGTCTTTTGAAGATCGCAAGTTCAAGGAATCCAATTTATGGATTACCGATAGTTCTGTGTTTCGAATATTTACGTATGACTTCATTGTTGGTGATCCCGAAACCGCATTAGCAGCACCTCAATCGGTGGTTTTGACCGAATCGGTAGCCGAAAAACTCTTTCCCGATGGAGATGGTATGGGCAAGCAAGTTAAAATGAACAACAGCCTGCTCAATGTGACAGGCATCATAAAAAATCCCCCAGCCAACAGTGAAATACCCATCAACGGTTTAATCTCAATTACAACACTTCCACCTCGGTTTCATGCTAATTTTAACCAGGATTGGTTTCGGATTTCCTTTTTCACCTTCCTCTTATTTGATAAGGCAATTACGCCGGAAGAATTTAAACCCAAGCTTATTGAGTTTGAGAAAAAATATGTACAACCCTGGGCGGAGGTAAACAGCATTACCGCTAGCCACGACTACACCATTACACCTCTTAAGAAAGTACATTTCGACAACGAACACGAATACGATCTTCCAAAAGGGAGCATGTCGGACATCTATATTTTTGGTGCACTGGCTCTGTTCTTATTAATCATAGCCGCGATCAATTTTATTAACCTCACTCTTGCTCAACAAGCTCGACGAGCTAAGGAGGTTGGGGTTCGAAAAACTATGGGCTCTTCCAGAAAAGCGTTGATCGTTCAATTCATGTCCGAATCGTTGTTGATTACGTTTATAGCCATGATCATTGGTCTGGCTTTGTCTGAATTGTTTATAGATCAATTTAATGCCATCAGTGGTAAGCATGTACAATCCATTGATATTTTCTCACCAAACATCCTGTTGACTGAAATCGGAATTCTCCTTCTTATAGGCGTTCTAGGTGGGAGTTATCCTGCCTTCGTTTTATCCTCGTTTAAACCCGTAGATGTATTAAAAGGAGGTTTTTCTGGAACCAACAACGGTGGACTATTTCGAAAAGCACTGATCCTTTTTCAATTTGTCTTTTCCATCTTTATGATATCTGGAACCTTGCTTATAGGAGATCAAATGCGGCATATGAGAAGCATTGATTTGGGCTTTGATCGCAACAACCTCATATCAATCGACCTTCCGGCAGATACCGCAGCCAGAAGGATGCTACAACCATGGGTTCAGGAATTAGACAACGATACACGTATCCTTGCCAAATCAGGATCAACTTTACCCGTCAATGGTGGGGGTGAACTGATGTTTCGAATTGAGCAAAATGGCGAAATGGTTGAAAAGACCGTTAAAATGCTTTTTGTAGATGACCAGTTCATAGACGTCATAGGTCTCGAAGTCCTTCAGGGAAGAAACTTCTCACGGGATTTCCAAACCGATGTGACTACGGCTTTTATGGTGAATGAAACGGCTGCCAAAACATTTGGATGGGATGATAAACCATTAAATAAACGCGTTCAGTGGGGCCTCATGCCTAATGGCGCAGCAACGAACGATGGTAACGTGGTCGGTATGATTAAGGACTTTAACTTTATGAGTCTACATAATGCGCTTGAACCCTTAATTATATGTTACAATCCACGAGGAGGTCGAAATCTATCCGTTCGACTGGAAAAGGGAGACTATACCCAAACACTGAAAGACATGGAAACCAGCTGGAAAGAAACCGTTATAGGTGTTCCGTTTAGCTTTACATTCTTCGACCAGGACCTGGACGTTAATTATGTGAATGAGCAGAACATGTATCGCATATTTACCTACTTCTCGGCCATATCAATTGTCATAGCCTGCCTGGGCTTATTTGCCTTGTTGAGTTATACCATCGAATCGCGAAGAAAAGAAATAGGCATTCGAAAAGTGCTTGGAGCTTCGACGCTAAATTTATCCTGGATTACGGTAAAAGACTTCATTTACCTTCTGGGTATTGCCTTCGTTTTAGCCAGTCCAGTTAACTTCTATTTGATGAAAAACTGGCAAGTCGATTTTGCGTATCAAGCAGGATTTAACGTCTGGAGCTACGTGCTTTCCGTGTTAATTGCCTTTGTCTTATCCATGATTTCTGTGGGGTACCACAGTTGGAAAATTGCGCGTGCCAATCCGGTTAATTCGTTGCGAGAAGAGTAGAAGGTATACGATAATGGTACGTATGTTTACGTTAGGAATGGTCACTAATGATGTACCACTTATTGTCCTTTTTTTCCATAAGCACAGAGAACCATCCCTGATAAACGGTATCCTTTGTTTCATATTTAAGGTTGTAACGACCCACCACATACGAATAGGTTTCGCCAAGAGACTTGAGTCTAATCTCGTCGAAATGTAAGTTGCCCATTCGGTCTTTGGGAAAGTACTTTTTATAATTAGTTATGATGGAATCGTAGCCTTGGGTTACGCCTGCTCTTGAAATTGTCTGAATATCCCTTACGGTGTCGTAGGCCTCCATATAACATTCAATATCGTGTTTGTTCCAACACGCTTCTTGTTTGTTAAAATTGTCCATAATACCTGTTGAATCTGCAGAAGATAAATTCAACTTGTTCTGCGTTTTGTTTTCGGATGGTGTTGAATTACAGGCATAGAGAAGTGGGCTTACCAAAAGGGCTAAAAATAGGTGTTTCATGTTTCCTTGTTTTTGGTTGTCCAATCTAATCGTTTATGAAACACAAGACGAATTGAGTCTATGAAAATCAACATTTGTCGATTAACGAAGCGTGGTAGACTGTCCATTAAAAAGTTGACAAAGAAAAAGGGGTGACAAATGCCACCCCTTATTTACGTTGTTTTTATCTTCTTAAAGGTTATTTCGGGTCAATTCTAAATACTTCGTTTGACGTGGTACAAACAAACCAAAGCTTTCCTTCTGTGTCCGCTTTAATACCCATAATACCTTTTTTACCCGTATCGATTCGATCCAATTCCAAACCGGTTTCCAAGTCGTAAGCAATAATCTCACCCGTTTCATTATCAGAAACGTATAAAACGCCTTCGCTGATTTCAATACCTGCTGGTGCCTGTAAGTTTGTGCTAGCAAATACGCTCCACTCTGCACCTTCCATTTCCCAGTGCTCAGCAAGTTGTTCGTTGATTAAGTTTAAATCCCGCTTTTTGGTACCTGTATTGGTATTCATTTTTAGGATTTGCTTGTTACCAGAATCCACGATGTATAACCACCCGCTTTCCTTATCCAAAACAAGGTGACTCGCCACGTCTGGTTCTCTCTTTAGTTTAACCTCAGTAAATCGGTGAACCACACCATCATCATGATTTGAATTTCCTGGACCGTGATCTTGACCAAAGTCATACCATACTAAATGGCCATATTCTCCGTCATATACCCAAAACGCATTGTCTTTATCCGACTCAATTCCCATAGAGTAAGGACTTGAATGCAGCATATCCAAATGGCTCCCGTTGCCACCCGAAGGCTTCGCGTAGATGTCCATATTGCTGCTCCATAAACTAGGTCCTGTAAAGCTTCCGCCTTGTCTGTTAGCATCTAATATTTCTGCCGAGGTTGCCCAGTTGTCATTTTCCTGACTAAAAGACATTGCACTTGGTAATGCCATAAAATGCCATGCGTTCCCATCCCTTCGATATTCTTCAGACTGGTCTGGTAAGCCAGCGCGGCTAATCGTTACGGTACTTCCTCCTGTACTGTTCGTTCCTTTATTCAATACCCAAAGTTCATTTCCTCTGGTTGGGTGAAAGTCCAAATCCCATGGATCTGTGATTCTATCGCTTGAATTTGCAATTAGTATTAATTCAGGTTGATTCGCGCCATACGTACCTGCATCGGTTGTTGGCAAATAAAAGGCGGGTACCGTGTCTATTGTAACCGGTGGTGTTGGTTCAGGTTTATCGTCTTCTTTACAACCTGCCATAAATAAGGCCAATCCGGCCAACATATACATACTCTTTTTCATTTTCTCTTTTTTGTTTTTGTGATTTCAAATTTCTTGTTTGGTCTTCTATTATTTCCCAAACAAACTCAAATAAATTGTTCTACGATGCTTGGTCGTATCAAATTAGAAATCTCCCCAGCAAAAGGGTTAAATCGACTGAATTTTCCCTTTTTTCAAGTAGATATGGCGCTGGTTTGACATTTACCGACGAGAATATGCCGGTAGATGTATATTCTGGAGCAATTATGACTACCGGCAACCACGTAATTGAGTCATTAACCCATTCCGTTTCATCAGCCGTTAAATCAATTTTGTTAAAGAAGCTATCGTTCTCACAACACCGTCCTTTGTATAACTCCGAATTGCTTAAATTATTCTGTTTCGTTTGTCGAACCTCTTGATGAGAAGCGCAGCCATTACAGCCGTTTACATCAATATAAAGGGCAACTTCTTTCAGTTCACCACGGCAAAAGTGTTTATTGATTACCACACCATTTGCCGAAAGGCAAACGACGAATAACATCACCATTGACACGACCCGAAGAAATAGGTTTTTCGACATATTCAGGTGTAAAGGTAGGTCACTACAGGTTAATGCCCAAAGTCATGATTTTTCCATTTGTAGGGTGCTACGGTGTTGTTTTTGGATGAAATTGTCTATTGGAAAAGGAGATACGAATTAGTTCATGACAGTTGTCACCTTATTTCCTGACAACACCTCAGACTACAACTGATTGATTAATTTCCTATTGTCGCATAGAGCTTACCAGCCCTAGAACCTGGTTTTACTTTTTTTCTTAGATTAAAAAAGTAAACAAAAAAATCAAACCATAACGATGGTCCCATGGCTCTAATCCATCGCGTCCCCCGCCGTTCTGACAAGCCCATGCTCAATTCACATTATGCCAATAACACACAGGTCATCTATGCTTGTAATAATTCTATTTGAAAAGTATCTCACACCTCACATTATCCTCCAAGCTCCTATTCCAAACCACCACCCCATTCATTTGCTTTGCTCTTTCCGTAATATTCTTTAACCCAATACCTTCAACATCCTCTATCGAAGTAATTTCAAATCCATTCCCGTTATCAGAATAAGTAAATCCTACCCCTCCACTCGCAGAAATGGATAGAGTAATATTGATTTTATTAGCATCACTATGTTTCAAGGTATTACCTATAAGTTCCTGGACAATTCTGTACAGTTCCAAATCATAGCCACGAATTTCTTCAAAATTAAAAGACTCATGTTTGAAAGATATGCGTACGTCACTCGCATGCATGACTGTTTCAATTAGCCGATAAATTGCGTCTCTAAAACCAAAATTAACCTGTTTTAGACCATGAGAGATTCGTCTCACTTCCAAAATGCTTTCGTCAAGTAATTCTGATACTTTATCATCAGCTATTTCGGTATGACCAATCCCTTGATTTTTGTGTCTATTATGTAGTTTAGCACTAAACAAAAGGTTACCAACTCCATCGTGGAGTTCTCTCGCAATTCTTTTTCGCTCTTTATCTTGCCCCTCTAATAATGCATTGACGACTTCCACATGATTTAACACCAGTAATTGGTCTACCTTCATTTTATGTATCACTATTAGGGCATCCGTATCTTGCTTCTTTGTTCGATACAACTTCACTAAATCGGCCACCATCCAAAATGGCAAAAAGGATATCACCAAAATGACACAAATTTGTGTAGCCAGCATAAATAATACTAAGTCCTTTTCGTCCATAAAATGCTAATTAGTAAGATCAAATACCAAGACCAATGGGTTATAAAATGCGTCCACTCTAGGAAGGTTCCAAAACTTTGAAAGGATGGAGCGACAAGAGTCATTAGGTTCTTCGTTACGACTCCGATGCTCCAAAAGAATAAACTGGCTAAAGCGAACCAGAACATTGGAACCGAAAGATATTGAGATGTCTCTATGTGTCTTTTGAGATACCCATAGGACGCAAAAACGACGATCACTCCAGATACGGCCGACGATTCATAATACAAGAGGTCAGAATTGACGATTCGGTTAAAACCGAACCAAATAAGGATAATAACCAACATTTGAATATACCGTCTCTTATTATGAGTGGAGTTTTTATAATACAGGATAATTGTGATCACCTGCTCAATTGTATAGAATGTGTCGTTAATATTCCCATTAAAGGGGGAAAATCGACTTCCGAAAAGTGCTAAGTATGTTATAAAAATGGACTCAAATAGTACTATTAAAATAATACCCTTTTGAGCTGAGGTACACCGTTCGAATCTGATAAGCGCGATTGAGGCTCCAATCCCCTTGATAGACAATATCAACCATAAGGATGGGTGTATTCCAATGAGACTCCTTGAAATTTCCGAGACTAAGTCCATACACTCGTTTTTTTACTCCACTTAGATTCGGGATATTCTTTTCGACTCAAGTCGGTATAATTCCACAACTTATGGGCTTCCATATAAATAGTTTGATCTACGTTAGTTATCGCAATAATTAAGGAGTTTATGATATATATAGAGATATCCTAATGATAGCATCTTTGCAAGCTACGTTGGGTAGCTAAATTGATCATCACTATATATTGGTATTTTTTTTAGTCAATTTTATTGAATTTGGTCGTTTTGGTTAATAGGGTTATTAGCCATGGAAATCAGAAACTAGGGGTTCGTAATTAGCTCTAGCTCCGAGGGAGAGCAAATTGAAAATGTTATGAATTTTGTTAAAGCGAAGTGTAAAAACACTGATACCGGTGAAGAGCGTTTTAGCCCAAATTATCGCATCCTATTTATCAAATTCAAAAGTTTCATAACATGTCATTGACGGCAGTAAGTCAGCCACACTTCTGTTGAAAAGAAACCAATCCAGAATATACCACTCCTCATCCTGATGTAACTGAACATTTACTTTTGTTCCCCAATCCCGCAAACCAGGAAATTAACATTGCATATGAGATAAAACATCGATTCTCTAAAGCAACATTATCAATTGTCAATGTTCAAGGTGTTACACTAAACACCGTTCGATTAAAGACAAGAAAGGGTCAACATACTATTGATCTATCTAATTACCCAGAAGGACAGTATTTCTGCAAATTACGCGTAGATGACCAGGATTATGCAGTTTCTTCGTATACTGTAAAACATTAAATTTTATTGAAACACTTTGTATTATATATTATTTTACTTCTGAGCGGTGGAGTCTCCTCAGCTCAGAAGTATGGATATAGGCTAGTCGAGGGTTGGCAGAGCTCGGCCATTTTCCAAGAAGAAGACAGTTCGTTTAAAGTTTTCGGTCTAGCCAGTGACTTTTCTCACACCTGGCTAAGCCTTAGTTTAAATAAAAATATGTACATAGTTGAGTCAGGTTCTTACAAAAGTGATACCCGACCAACTTCTTGGCGACATGGTTTTAATGTAGAGAAAGTTAATTCAAAGTATATAGTTTCAGGGTTTGTAAATTCCAAAAGTGATTACTTCCAGGGCTTGCTTGCCATGTTTGATGAAAGTTCCTCATCAGAGGTATTTACACCATTCGACAGTTTTAATTTGAGCTGGAGAACGTTCCCTGTTCAGGGTTTTTGGCACGACAGCCTCAATTATGTCACATTTGGTGCGGTAGTACACGATTCTGTAGAACCAAACTCCACTACTTTATCTTTCTTTCGAAAAGTAATAAATGGCAATCCTCAACCCGTGGCTGAATATACCTGTGAAGGTTTCTCAGGTGAAGGCGGTTGTAATTTTGTGATACACAACGCAGTACAAACCAGTGATGGTTATATGGTTAGTGCACGAGCCGCAGCTTCGTATCATCAGGGGTCGCTGATGGATCCAATAGTTATCAAAGTTGACACCTTAGGCAAAGAACTCTGGCGATTAGATTTGGGTAACGACTCAACGAGTGGACATAACCTAATTGTTGCCCCCTTAGCAAGAGGCAATTACTTGGCAACTTATATGGATTATCAATGGAAACCTAAACGAAAACCACCCGATTACGATAACAGAAACCCAGAATTAAACCATAACACAACTATTCAATGTGTAATTTTTAACGAAAGAGGCGAGGTTGTTCGGTCCTTTAATTTGTCCGATGAATTGAGGTTTAAAAGTTTCTATGACATCCATGTTGCTAGACATAACCATACGATACTAACCACAGATAGTTCCGTTGTGATTGTTGGTAATACTGAGGACAAGGGCATTAATGGTAATCACCTTGGTTATATTCTTAAACTCAACAATCTTGGTGAATATCAATGGTATCGCCAATTACAACTTAATATCAATGGTGGTGATGGCTTGGAGCGATTGTATATCAATGGCATAACCGAATTGAAAAATGGGGGTTTCGCATTAGCCGGTGAATACCGTTCAGAAAAAAGCGATAGTTTTGAATTTGGAATACAATCCGGGGTAGTACTGCTAGTAGATGAATTCGGTTGCCAGGAACCAGGTTGCCAATTGAATGATTGGATTGAACCTGTTGGTCGGAAGGCTAATCTGGTTAAGGTATATCCAAACCCCTCAAATGGAATGTTACATATCGAAACCATTATGCCAGGCTTGGTATATGGTTATAAGATTACAAATAGTGTTGGAGCCATCGTTCAACTAGGCGAGATAACGGGTCGTCAAGAAATTGAGTTAACCACACCGGGATTTTATTTCATATTTATACAATCCTCGACCCAAGGGTTTTGGGATGTGAAAAAAATTGTGATTCAATAAAGGTTATCAGTGTTACAAGTTCTATTTCTTCGTATACGGTCGGTAATTCTTTAACAAAACTATGAGCACTGGCGACTACTCATCATGACATGTTGTCCCT
>CAYZWM010000165.1:0-9736 GCA_964482155.1 uncultured Chitinophagaceae bacterium
ACGCATGTGGGTACTTCGGAACTATTTGGCAGATATGACCAGCGAAGAGGCCATGAATATGCTTCTTAAGCAAATGCAAGGAACTAAGGATAACAACGAATTCCTGATATCCATGAATTCTTAAAATCAATTTAGACATACGTAGGATCTCTCTAAGGCCTGTACGGTTTGACTTTTTTTATCTACTTTTGAGAGTGATGAAAAGAAATATACTACAACTCGTTGGGCTGGTGCTGCTTTTATCTATGGCATCATCTACTGTACAGGCAAAAAAAGTGCAGTACACTATTCGCATTTATCAAATCATTTATAACGGAGACACCTTGCAAACAGGTGGAGACGTCATTCACACGGGTGTATTAAAAAAACACACCAACCGAATGCCTATTGCCACCTTAGACGATGGGAAAGGTTTGTATCTGGAAATGTGGGTGACTATGGAAGGTGTTATGCTGGATCGATTCACCGTATTTCAACACAAATACTTTGCAAAAGACGGGGAAGACTGGCGTCTTTTGGCCGTCTCGCCAAGACTGAAATTTCAAGGAAGGCACTTCGATAGAGGGCACTACTCCTATCATGATCCACAGTCTGGAGAAACCCTTGAAGTCATGTATCAACTCACGGCTGACCCCTATAAAAAGAAAAAGAAGAAAAAGAAAAACAAGTAACAGCAAAAAGGGCTTTTGAAAATACTCAAAAGCCCTTTTTTATTTCTTAATAACGAACGATTTTATTTCTCACTCCACTCCTTGATGGACTTCTCATTCATTCGTACGTAATCGTCATTTCCCGCTGTTGCGGCAAGTTCCTTTGATTGATTAGCTGTTGCAATAGCATTCGTATAATTGCCCATTTTTGCCTCAATAAGCGACTTCATTCGTACGATCCAGAACTTCTCGTTATCTACTAAAGCCAGCTTTATCCAATCGTAAGCCTTATCCAAATCCTTATCGTTATCGTAGTAAAATCGTGCCGCCTGGAAATAAGTAGCGGAGGTAATTCCCTTCATCTTCATTTCGATCTCCTTCATCACCTGATCCTCAACATTCGCCTTAACAGCCAATGTGATATGGGTATTTTCCCAGACAAACTCAATACCACAACCGTCAGAAGTCACATTTGTAAAGCCAAACGTCATGGTTTCTACAGATAGCGGATACGCATTATTTGGCACTACATTAAAGCGAACCAGGTCTTCCTCCTGCTTATACTTTTTTCTACCCGTTCCCCAATGGGACGTGTTTTTATGAATAATCACCGTCCACGATTCTTCTCCTGGAATCGCATACAACGCATATTCCCCTGCCGGTACATCATGTCCCTCTATCGTAATATCACTTGAAGTCTTAAACTTGGTACTTGCATTAGCCCCCCATCTCCACATCTCTCCAAAAGGAACCAAATCACCAAATATTTTTCTTCCTTTTACCCCTGGACGAGAATAGGTAATGGACAATTCGGACAATCCTACTTCCTGTTCAATAGTTGATAACGGACTAGGTGCAGGAACATTTATCTGGCTATATGCATTCATAGAAAATACAACCAGAGCTAACAATACAACTCTCTTCATAACTTAAATATATTCGTCTTCAAATATAGCCTCGGTTTACCATCAGGTTACATAATAATAGGAATCTTATAGATTTCTGACAAAAGGATAAATCGCAATGGACCGGGCTTGCATTAAGGGTTTCACCCAATGCCTAAACGTTCTATTAAAACTTGTAATTGAAACCAAGGCCAAACAACTCTTTAAATTGAGTTCTCGGACCTTTTGCCCCGGGTTTTCCCGTGGGGTCATACTCAATTTTTGTATTGTGGTCATATTTCAAGTGTGTAAACAAATTGGCTCCAAAATATTTACTTAGCTTGATATCCATCCGGACTTGCCAATCAACATCAATGTTCTTTCGATTTCCTTTATCGCTGTCTGTATAATTATTAAAAAGTTCCAGACCTGTTCGAAGGCCTATATTTTTTGAAATTGCTTTATTTTGATACACCAATGAAGTTAACGCTCCAAACTCACCTCTTTGGTTTGGGTTGGAATGTTCTTCAGGTATGTATAAATGCTGAGCAGCGATACTGTCATCACCAACAAACGTCCATTTACCGGCTGCAGGAGATATGAAAATTGACAGATTGCCATTCGGCTTATAATCTATACCCAGGGACAGCTTAAGATATGCTGGAGCCATAAACCTGGAGATTGCAGGCCGATTATCGTCCTCGTCATTAAAGTCAAATCCCTGAACAAACTGACTTTCGAAATGAGCAACACTTGCCCAACTCAATTTTTTAGAGGCCTTCCTTCCAACTTTGGTAATCAGATCGATTTTATCTTCATTTTTTCTGACACCCTCACCTTTATTGCGCAACACCCCATACGCGAGGTCAAGGTTGTTATCCCATGTCCAATTCTTAAATTTATAATTGGCATAACCGCTACCGAGTGCGGTAACGGAGATTGAATTTACGCCACCTAACGACCAATTGGTAAACGACCCTTGATTAAAGTTAATCGCCTGAAATCCACCGGTCTTCCATTTAGGAACAGGCTTAAGGGCTTCCATTTGTGCTGTAATGGTCTTTACGTTGGCTTGAGCATCGGCCAATGCTAATTTCGCCGTGGCAAGTTCCCTGGTCTTTTGATTAAGTGCAGCGGTATCTTGTTGAGCTTTTAGATTAACTGACAACAGAGACAACAGCAGGAGGGTAAAAATTTTCATTCTAATGATTTCTATTTCACACAAATCTACAATGGCAATTTTACAGCCCCAAAAGCAGCACAGAATATGTATAAAAGTCTAACTATGGCTTACTGGTGTATTTGGTTTACGTAAAACAAGGTACAACGCATTGTTATCGGATCAAGGAAGGCCCGTTAACTTATATGATCTTACCAGACCATGATCACTCAAATTTGATCAACAATTGATTCTTATCTACCTTTTCCTGGGTAACCACTTCGATCGTTGCGATTACCGCATCACATGGTGCAGCAATAACATTTTCCATTTTCATCGCTTCAAGTACCATCAGGGTTTGATCTTTGACCACCGTATCTCCAACTGCAATCTTAATGTCCAAAACCAATCCCGGCATGGGCGATTTCACTTCAGAAACTTGTTGTGATGCAAACTTGTCCATCCCCATCCTGGAGAGCAATTGATCAAAATCATCCTCTATTTCAACCACAAAGTTCTTTCCATCAATACGCAATTCGAACTCTTTTGTATTGCGGTTAATGGAGATAACCGAGGCAACCATAGACGTACTATCAAGTATAATGTGGTAGTCTCCATTGGGCAATTGACGGCAATCAAAATCAACAGGTTGGTTGTTCACCAGCTGATTCTTCTCATCTGCATTCATGTCGAAGACATGTTCTTTGTTTACTGTTGCTTTATACATAAAGTTGTTTCAACCCTCTTCACCATAATATTCTACGTAATTGTTGTGGGTTTCCCACAGCTTAACCCGGTGCAATTTACAATTCTTCAAATGGGGTTCTATTTGATCCCATATACCAACAGCCAGATTCTCGATTGACGCTATTTTATCCTTCATAAAATCCACGTCGAGATTTAGATTTTTGTGATCCAACACATCAATAACATGTTCATTAATGAGATCTCTTAATTTCTTCAAATCCATTATAAAACCTGTTTCTGCACTGGGGTTGCCTTTTACCGTCACAAACAAATCAAAGTTATGCCCGTGCCAGTTTGCGTTTGCACATTTGCCAAAAAACAGCTCATTCTCTTCCTGAGTCCACGACGGGTTATACAGCTTATGAGCTGCATTAAAATGCTCTTTACGAGTTATGTATACTAATTTCTCTCCCATTGAAAGTGCCGCAAATATACAACCACTACCTTTGCGATATGACAATTGCAGACGCTCAAAAAAAAGTAGACGAATGGATTCAAACGATTGGTGTCCGTTACTTTAACGAACTTACGAATACCGCTATACTCATGGAAGAAGTAGGTGAAGTTGCGCGTATTATGGCTCGCACTTATGGGGAACAATCTTGGAAGAAAAGTGACCTTAGTAAGGAGCTGCCTGACGAATTAGCTGATGTGTTGTTTGTATTGATTTGTATTGCCAATCAAACGGGTATTGACTTAACCCAGGCTCTGGAACAAAATATGGAGAAGAAAACAAAACGAGACGCGGAGCGGCACAAAGCCAATCCGAAGTTATAACCTATCGTTTGTTCATAGGAACCCAATCGCGTGCGGTAGGCCCTGTATAAATTTGTCTTGGTCTGCCAATGGGTTGCTTCTCGTCTCTCATTTCCTTCCATTGAGCAATCCAACCTGGAAGCCGGCCTAAGGCAAATAATACGGTAAACATTTCAACTGGGAAACCCATGGCGCGATATATGATACCGGAATAGAAGTCTACGTTAGGGAATAATTTACGTTCAGCAAAATATGGATCCGCCAACGCTGTTTCTTCTAATTGTTTAGCAATATCCAAAACTGGGTCATTTACACCTAGTTTGTCCAATATATCATCACACGATTTTTTGATAATTAAAGCACGTGGATCATAATTCTTGTATACTCGATGACCAAAGCCCATCAATCGGAATGGGTCGTTTTTGTCTTTTGCTTTATCTATATATTTTTTTGCATCTCCACCATCATTTTTGATAGCTTCAAGCATCTCGATCACTTTTTGATTGGCACCACCGTGAAGCGGTCCCCAAAGAGACGCAATACCTGCAGAAATACATGCATATAGATTGGCATGAGAAGATCCCACAATACGAACCGTAGCCGCTGAGCAATTTTGTTCGTGATCTGCGTGTAGAATCAGCAATTTATTCATTGCTTCTACGTAAATCGGATCGATTTCATAGTCCTCCGTAATGTTTTTGAAGGTCATGTTTAAAAAGTTGGAGGTATAATCCAACTTATTCAGAGGATAAATTACCGGATGACCTACCGCCTTTTTGTGCAACATGGCAACAATCGTTGGCATCTTAGCAATGAGACGCCGAATGGTTCGGTGCTGATCCTCTTGACTTTGGTTTGGGTTAAGTGACTCTGGATAAAAAGAGGATAGCGAAGAAATCATTGCTGTAAGCTGTCCCATCGGGTGAGATCCCGTAGGCCATGCCTTAAAAATGTTCTCCATATCTTCATTCACCAATGTATGATGACGAATCTGGTAATCCCAATCTTCATATTCAACTTTGTTGGGCAATTCTCCGTTAATAAGCAAGTAGGCTACTTCCAGAAAACTTGCATTCTCTGCCAAATGCTCAATGGAATACCCACGATGTCGTAGAATTCCTTTTTCGCCGTCCAGGTAGGTAATTCCACTTGTCGTACTTCCTGTATTCTTAAACCCAACATCAACCGTTACGGCTCCAGTTGAGGCCCTAAGTTTGGAAATATCAATCCCAACTTCGTTTTCTGAACCATGAATTAACGGGAGATCGATCTCTTTTCCTTGTAACGATAAGTGGGCGGTTTCTGACATTGAAATATGCTGTTTTACGGTTGTGCGAAATTACATTTTTTTGGATGGATTTAACTTGGATTCCTAAGAAATATTAATCTATCAAACTTTTACGTCAAAATTGTCTGTAATCACCTAATTATAAGACCCTTAGATTCATGTCATATAATTGTAACCTAATCAGGTTTGTTATATGACACCCTTTTTAACCTCTACCATAATTCAAGACAAATTTTGGGTAACTTTGTTTTCAAATAGGTACGATTTAAGCACCATTGCTCTGATCAAATGATGCAAAATGTCAGAAAAACTGAGACAAATATTAACCGGACTAAACAACAAAGCCAACCTCAAGCAACAGGTATATCAGCATTCCTTAAACGTTTTTGAGAAATTTCAAGAATGTTGCACGGAAATTGTCGATGAACTTGCTCCAAAAGTTTTGGATCAGGCACCTTCTGTGGAAGTAGCACTTAATACGTTTGGCACCTTTGAATTTCATCTCAAATTCTCTGGAGATACCATCGTATTTATGCTCCACACCAACGTATTCACTTTTCCTCCAAAACACATTGTCAGCAAATCAAGCTACATAAAAGCCAATGATGAATGTGGTTATTTTGGAATGATTCAGGTTTACAATTTCCTAAGTGACTCCCTTAAGTATAATAGGCTTACGGATTCGGGATACCTTCTGGCTCGTGTATTTGTGAACCAGGACAATAAATTCTATGTTGAAGGACGCAGACAACTGGGTTTCCTGTATAAGGAACTTGGAAAATTTGACCTGGACGACAACCACGTTCGCGACATCATTGAACAATGCATGTTATATTGTTTGGACTTTGATTTATTTGTACCTCCAACCGACTCTCTGAACGAAATTTCTGTGCAACAAAAAAACTACTTTAACAACCCTTCTGGCATCGCTACAGGCAAGCGCCTGGGATTTGAAGTTATTAACCAAACAAAAACGTAGACCACATGACGCTAAAACGCCATGCAAGACTTTTAACATATTTATTGGTTGCACTTTCTGTATTCAGTTCGTGTAAACAACGGTACGGATATATTCCTCGTAGTTTCTCAACATCTCAAACGGCCCAGTCTGGTCAACACTATTCGGGTCACTATGTTCAATCGGAGAAGACAAAGGCCATACAGACCCGTACGTTTAATCCAAATGAAGCACAGCCTCTCACTCGCCTCTATTCAGGTCAATCCTCCAAACTTACGGCACCGAGGCACACAGCACATCGCTTTGTAAAACCCAGAAAATTTATTCAAGAGAAAACGTTTAATACTCCTATTGACAGCACAAGGGATAGCACGAATCGTTCCTCAGTTGATCCTACGTTATCTAAGGGTTCTGAAATTATTTTTGGTGTAGCTGCCATCATGAATGTGGCCATGCTGTTCACGCCATTTTACAACTATATGTTCCTCGCCATACTTATTGGGTTGGGCCTTTTGGTTATAGGATACTTCCTTAACCAACTGGTTAAAAACATGAGAAAAAACAGGGTAAAACCATTAAAGAATAAGGATGCTGCAGATGCCCGCCGACGATTAAAAAAAGTAGTCGGAACCTTATTTATTGTGTCTGGATCTTTATTTATGCTTGCCTTGGTTTTCCTTGGCCTTGGTTTTTTTGATGCCTCTTTTTTCTTTGCCATATTTGGTATTATCGCATTTTATGCGGCACTGTTGGCAGGCTTTATTTATTTATTGTTGGGATTGGCTTAAGCCTTCTCCAGGACAGTCAGACCTTTTGATGTTATTTGATAGTAATACGAATTCAAAAAATCCGAGTCATACACCATGCTTCTGTAAAACACACCGTCATCATCCTTAAGATACGGCCTAGCTAATTCGTCGTGTAATAGTTGCTTTAGCACATCGCCGATAACGTGTTTTCCGGATTGAATCCTACATTCATCCACAATGCTTACAAACGTTTCGGGAAAGATTAATAATTCTAAAACCGCTAGTTCCAAGTCATCCATTTTTTATTTTTCTTGATTTCCATTTATACGGAAGAAATATACTCAGTACTGCAACAGTAACCACATAAAAGGGGTGTACTATTCCAGCTAAGCCGACATACCTCATAAGCTGCTTTTGATCGAAAAATGTCAATATATCTTTAAAAAAAATGAGGTCTGCTAAATACTTAATTAACCATGCACTCGCTAATACGAGCCAAACATAGTCCAGTCGATAACCTAAACCTATTATGGGCACTAAAAAGAACGCAAAATAAGAGGTGAGGAGAATCCAGGTAATTCGTTGGCTTCTTGAGCCAGCACTGTGCCTTGTTTTTCCAGCCCACCGAATTCTTTGGTTCATAAACTCTCCAAAACTCCGGGCCATTTGAGTCTCAACTATGGCCTCCTTTTCCTTTCGAAAGGAAATTATTGATCGCGGATCCTGGGATATATTAGCCAACAGGAACACATCATCTCCACTGGGGATATTGCTATTCGAAGAATATCCTCCAACGTCCAAAAAACGACTTTTAGCAAACAACATGTTTGCCCCATTGGCCAGGTTTGGTTGATCTCTTTGAATCATGCATCCGCCTAAAGCTGACAAGCTTATTAGGTCCAATTGAATCAACTTTGCAAAAACACCTTTTCGTTCCTCATAGCAAACTGGGCCGCTTACGAAATCTCCCATACCAAAGGAAGACATTGACTGCACCCAGTGTTTGTCCATTAGACAGTCCGCATCAGTCGTCAGGATATATTTATGATTGGCCAAAGAAACACCCAATTCTATTCCACGTTTCTTACCTATGTCACCCGTCGCTTTTAGTGATTCATTTCTGGCCTGGAATCGAACATTTTTCAAGAAATCGTTTACCAGTTCTACAGATCGATCACTTGAATCATCATCTACAAAAATCAGTTCAAGCATTTCTGTTTGGCAATCCTGTTGGCCAAGGCTTCTCAAAAGGCGTGGCAAATTGTTCTGCTCATTTCTGTAAACCACAATTAGGGTAACCGGCTCGGCTTTATATCCGTTTTCTCCTTTTTGAATAGACCGCCAATTCATAGTCAATTGAATCATGACGATGCCATAAATCAAGGCTACTGCCAATACTATCCAAGCCAGTATCATGACCTGGTAATTTTAGTTCTTAGTACAAGAAACAAGCCAAACAAACCTGGGATTATTAAGTTGACGAGCCAGATAATGAACGAGGCCAAGATCACATCCGGTTCATTAAGAAAATCAATAAAAAGATACGATAATATGAGTCCTCGTACCCCTATCTCACTTAAGGCAACTGTGGGAATAAGGGTTTGCACATAAAAGTATATGGGAATTAACCAAACGAGGTGCGCGTGGGTTGCAAACTCAATATCACCAATGGCAAATAACAAAATGCCCAATTGAGTACAAAAAACCAGGTATCTGGCAAGGCCAAATAAATAAGCAGTAAACAATTCTCGTTGCGAATAGGCCCCTAAACTCGATTGGAATTTCTTGAATTTGTCAATTCTCTTGAACCTTGCAAACAAGAAACGTGCAATATTAGGAAGCTTAAAGTAGGCATAAAAACCTACGGCAACGGTTAATATTGCGGCCATACGCGCCAGATTGAGATAGTCGGGGGCGACGTAATTACCCACAAAAAACATAATGCAACCGCCACCCACTGTGATCGTGATGGCTAACTGCGCCAAACTACCTGCAATACTTGCAGCGACAGATTCTTCACGAAACGACTTCTTAACAGCCAGCATTCTTCCCGCAAACTCGCCAACCCCATTGGGCGTAAACAACCCGACTGACAGCCCCATAAGAACACCTCGAATTGACGTTAAAATAGAAATTTGAGTGTGCCTTTTCAACAGCCAACGCCACTTCAGTGCATCGATCCCCCAGTTTACAGGCATTAAAGCCACAACCCAGATCACTGGAATAAGGTTTGATTTTACCTTCAGTTGGTAGCCCGAAAAAAGATCAACGGCATTGTTCTTTATAAAGATTTCATACCAAAGAAACACCAATGCTATGGCTGTAAAAGCCCATTTGGCGAGTTTCATCCAGTCTAATTCTTTCCTTTGAATATAATTATTCAATAATTTGAAACTACTTTTGAGCGATGGCAAACAGGCTGATAGACACCGATTTTGACCGAATTATATTGGGTATTGACCCTGGCACAAATATAATGGGATATGGTGTTTTAGGGTGTAATAAAAAGTCGTTTCACTTAATCAGCATGGGTGTTATTAATTTG
>CAYZWM010000166.1:0-4306 GCA_964482155.1 uncultured Chitinophagaceae bacterium
TTTACAATCTTTATTGATCACACCAACGGCACCGTTAGCTGTTCTGCATTTATCTCCAAAGTTGGCTTGGATTTTTTCGCAATCGTATTTGGGTTTGGTTTTAACTTCGCAGTCACAGTCTTTATTTACAATGCCCACTTTACCATCTCGGGTGGTACAACGGTCACCAACATCAAGTTTCAACGTTGGACAGTCGTATCTCATTTGCTTTTTGCGCTTTACCAAATCATCTTTACACGCCGTTAAGGATAAGCCCGTAGCAATAAGAATTAATACCAGGGTTCGAAATAATGTCTTCATATTTTATCGTAATTATAATTTAATCTATTAACAAGAGTCTTTTATAGGAAAAAGGTTGGGAACGGGTCAAAATTTAAAACCGAAATGCTAATCCGGTTGCAATCGTAAAGCTACTGGGTTTCCATTCTTGGTCTTGGTTTAGGTTGAGATTACTTATAAACGTATTGTATGTTGGTGTAAGGATAAGTGAGATATGTCTGGTTACATTGTATTGTACGCCTGCAGCAATGGTATATCCAAACGAAAAGTCCTTTACAGTATGGTAATCAATAAGTTGCATTCGGATGTCGTTAGCAGACTTGGTTTCTGACGCTAGAACCAGCACCGAACTGTCTTGCAGTGTCCAGGTGGGAGATATGCCACCAGTTACGATAAGCTTTAGTTTCTCATTCCCAATTCTATAATTTAGGCTTATTGGGACACTCAAAAAACGCATTTTATAGGATTCCAACATCGTATAACGGAAATATTTCAGGGTGTCTCTAATGGTGGCTCCTCTTGGGAAATACGCGTATTTTTTGTCCTGCTGGAACACCTGTTCTCCCCAAACGCTTTGTACGGTAATTTGGTGGTTAACCGCATCCACTTGTAGTGGCATATTAAAGTAATTCTGGTCCTTGACATAAAACTCTTGATTTACGTTGACATATTGAGCGCCTATACCTACGGCGAAATTTTTGAATACTTCATAGTCAAATTGTAAACCAAAGTTATACCTCATGGTGTTTGGTTGAAAGGAAGAATACGAATCTGTTTGGGTGGTATATTCCTTTTTAACATGTTTGTTAATAGCCGATGGAGATACATACGCACTAAATTGGAACTTCTGGGTTCTATTTTTTGGTTTCGAAATCGGACTTTGTTTGGACTTTTTGTCCTTCGAACGATCAACTTTGGATTCGGATGGGACAGTTTCAGATGAGAGAGCTTCGTCTGGTGTTGTACTTTTTGAAGTGTCTTCAGTAGGGTTATTTGATACGATTTCGACCGACTCCGGGGTCTCTGCATCCCTGTCAGTTTGGGCAACATCAGATTCTAAAATCTCTTTGGTATTATCTGGCTTCTGCTCATTTGTTGGCTCGTTGCTTTTCGTTTCCTGACTCTCTTCTCTAGTCGTATCCGTGCTGGTCAAAGAGGCCTTTGAATTCGTGACAGGTTCTGCACCAATAAGCGGTTCAGTAACATCAGAAATTGCATTGGCGTTTGGGGCACTTGGTTGGATAGCGGGAGGGTTATGTGTTTCAGGTTGCTGATTTTGAGGTGTTTGCATGGTTTCCAACCGTTCCGTTTGCAAAGATGCGTCATTGGTTTCCTCTGTACTCGATGAGGTTGTAGGGGTGTCATTATCACTACTTTTTGTCTCAAACGGCTCAATTGATTTGGTGTCATCAACTGTCTCTAATTGCAAGGCAATGGGATTTTTAGGCACGTCATTCTTTTTCTGATTCGTTTTGTAAACCAAAACGGATACGGCGGCTACAATTGAGGTAATCGCTACCCAGGTAATCAAGCCGGTTTTGCTAATAATACCTCCAAGCGGCCCGATCGAAGATCCCGAAATCTGGCTTCCAATCTCCTGCCATAAATTACCTGGAGGAGAAGTTTGATGTGAGGCGTATTCATGTTGAACGGTTTCGTCGAAGTTGGTATCAATGTCAGCAGACGATTGTGAATCTATGCTGTTCCATAACTCAGACGGAGGCATAACTTGATCCCCAGCATATTGTTGTTGAATATACTTGTCAAAATCTATATGTTGGTTATTGTCCAATTAAATTTTGATTTGTTTATTGTTTTCTCTTGAAAGACCCATAATCCGGGCTTTCAACATCTTTCTTGCATCGAACAACTGCGATTTCGAAGTGCCTGCTGAGATGGATAGTTTATCGGCTATCTCTTGGTGAGTATAACCGTCAATCACATACAGGTTAAACACCGTTCTACAACCTGATGGCAGTCGTTGAATTAGCCTGGTAAGTTCATTTATGGCGAGGTTGTTTAATGCCTCATTCCATAAGAGGGTCGGCAATTCCAGGACCGCGTCAACGTCATATATAGGTGAGGTCCGACTTGTTTTCTTGTAGTGAAGCAAGGCCGCATTCACAAATATTTTCTTAATCCAACCGCTTAAAGCGTCAGCGTTTTTAAGCTGTTTTAGATTTTCATATACCAACAAAAACCCTTGCTGAAAAATATCGTTTGCATCGTCTTTGTTCTGTGCATATCGCAAACACAAACTATACATCTGTGACCCGTACCGATCGTACAATACTTTCCTGGCTCCAGGATCAAAATTTAGGCAGCCTGAAACGATTTTATTATTAGTCCAATTATCGATAATACACCTAAGATAAAGTTATTTCGAAAAGGTTGGGTGACTTCTTCAAATAAATAATTACGAATGAAGGTTATACCTCGTAAAATGGCAAAATTTTAAGCCACAATAATCCCCAAATCAAGCGCAAATGAAGGATGGATTACGTTCAAAATGGGGGGTGGAATTTTGGTTCCAGTTTGCCGGGAGTGAGCGGTTTGTTAACTCATATGGTTGATAACTAATCGTTCTCCATAGCACTTCATTGGCTATTTAATTTATTAAATTGCCAAGTGCAGTTGCAAATTGGCTTAATCAATAAGGTCCTTTGAATAGAAGAATAAACAAACTTTTAGTTGCGAATCGGGGCGAGATAGCAATACGTGTGTTTAGGGCAGCGTCTGAATTGAAGATCAACACGGTAGCCATTTACACCAATGAAGATCGCCACTCTTTACACCGTTATAAGGCTGACCAGGCTTTCCAAATAGGCGATGACGACGATCCGTTGAAACCCTATTTGAGCATTGATAAAATCATCAAAATTGCGAAAAAACATGGCATAGATGCGATTCATCCTGGGTACGGGTTTCTTTCCGAGAATCCGGATTTTGCTCGAGCCTGTTTAGAGAATAATATTGTTTGGATTGGCCCATCTCCAGAAGCCATGGATCAGCTTGGAGATAAACTGAAGGCCAAGGAAGCTGCAAAAGCTTCTAATGTCCCTATTGTTGAAGCTTCAACGACTGCTTTTACCTCCTTTGAAGAGGTAGAGTCCTTTACCAAAAAAATCGGCTTTCCGGTAATGATCAAAGCAGCAACTGGCGGAGGAGGAAGAGGCATGCGAGTTGTGCACGATGGTCGAAACCTTCGCAATTTGTATTTGGAAGCAACACGAGAAGCCCAAACCGCTTTTGGCGATAGCCGCGTGTTTATTGAGAAGTATATCGACGACCCCAAACATATTGAGGTTCAGATACTTGGAGACATGTACGGTAATTTGTACCATTTTTATGAACGAGATTGTTCCGTACAAAGAAGATTTCAAAAAGTAGTTGAAATTGCACCAAGCATTAGCCTAAATCCTGAAACAAAATCCAAACTTTATGAATATGCATTGGCGATTTGTAAGTCGGTGAATTACGTAAATGCTGGAACGGTCGAGTTTCTGGTAGATAAAGATGAAAACATATTTTTTATAGAAGTCAATACCCGGATCCAAGTAGAACATACCATTACCGAAGTGGTGACCGGCATAGACCTGGTTCGGGCACAAATTCTTATCGCTGCTGGGATAAATATGCAGCACGACAAACTAGGTATTGGTTCACAAGAGGAAATTACCACTCGCGGGTATGCCATACAATGTAGAATAACTACAGAAGATCCAACAAACGGGTTTCAACCTAATTATGGACGTATTCTGGCTTATCGAAGTGCCAACGGTTTTGGTATAAGACTGGATGCGGGTAATGCGTATACAGGGGCCGTAGTGTCCCCATTCTTTGATAGCATGTTGGTGAAAGTGACGGCCTGGGGGCATCGAGTGAAGGACAGCGCAGACCGATTAGATCGGGCCCTTAGAGAATTTAGAATCAGGGGGGTAAGAAACAACATAGGATTCCTGCTTAATGTGCTTAGAGACGAAAATTTTAGAACAGGGAATATAACCGTCAATTATCTGGATCGTAC
>CAYZWM010000166.1:4371-4624 GCA_964482155.1 uncultured Chitinophagaceae bacterium
GGCTATTTGGGTGATGTAAATGTAAACGGTAATCCAGATATAAAACTAGTGAATGATCAGGTTGTTTTGCGACAGCCACGGATGCCCGACGTTCAAGACGAAGTCCATCAATACGGCACCAAAAATATATTGGACGATAAAGGGCGATCTGGCCTAATGGATTGGGTTAAAGGTCACGATAAGATTTTATTTACAGACACCACGTTTCGAGATGCCCATCAGTCACTGATTGCGACGCGTATGCGGACATACG
>CAYZWM010000166.1:4634-9579 GCA_964482155.1 uncultured Chitinophagaceae bacterium
CATTGCCAACGCCTATTCCATTCGCCATGGACATGATCTATTTTCCATGGAAGTTTGGGGTGGAGCCACATTTGATGTCTGTATGAGGTTTTTAAAAGAATCCCCCTGGAAGAGGCTGTTGAAGATGAGAGAAAATCTGCCAAACGTCTTGCTTCAAATGTTGTTGCGCGGATCAAACGGAGTGGGTTATCAGGCCTATCCCGACAATGTGATCAAGGCATTTATTTTGGAATCAGCCGAAATGGGCATTGACGTTTTTAGAATATTCGATTCGCTGAATTGGATTGAAGGAATGCGGATGTCTATTGAAACAATAGATCGGGAAACAAATGCGATTGCTCAGGCCTCGGTTTGTTATACCGGAAATATTCTTGACAAAAATGAAAAACGGTTTACGCTGCAATATTATACGGATTTAGCAAAGCGTTTAGAAGACGCAGGAGCACATATGCTTGCCATAAAAGACATGGCCGGCCTACTTAAACCCAAAGCGGCAGCTGAACTCGTACATGGTCTTAAGGAAGCTGTTCACATACCCATACACTTGCATACCCACGACACATCTTCTATTCAGAGTACCACATATATGAATGCGATTGACGCGGGTGTAGACGTGGTTGATGTGGCACTGAGTTCGATGTCTGGCCTTACATCTCAGCCAAACTTTAACAGTGTTTTGGCCATGCTTGATGGTCATAAAAGGTCGAGGGCCATTGATATAGATTCCCTAAACCAATTTTCGGATTATTGGGAGGACGTTAGACCCTATTATTACCCATTTGAAACTGAATTAAGGGCTGGGACTTCGGAAGTTTATGCGTCCGAGATACCAGGTGGTCAATATTCGAACCTTAGGCCTCAGGCTCGTGGACTCGGGCTTGAAGATAAATTTGATTTGATCAAGAAAAACTATAAGGCCGTTAATGATCTACTTGGTGGTATCGTTAAAGTGACACCGTCGTCCAAAGTAGTAGGCGACATGGCTATGTTTATGACCTCCAACAACTATGGTGTTGATGATCTCCTAAACAAAGAAGTCTCAATCGATTTTCCAGACAGTTTTAAATCGTTGATGCGAGGCGATTTAGGCCAATGGTCGAGTCCATGGCCAGAAGGGTTGCAACAACGCGTTTTGAAAGGAGAACTACCCTATACGACGCGACCCAATGAACAATTAGAGTCCATAGATTTGGAAGCCGGATTTAAAGTGTATAAGCTTGAGCATAAAGGTTTTGAGGAGTTCTCTGATTACATCTCGTCCTTGCTCTACCCCAAAGTTTTTGAAAGTTTTTATCAAGATTGGTTGACCTACGGTGATGTGAGTAAGATTCCAACCGAAGAATTTTTTTACGGCCTTAAAAAGGGCAAGGAAATCGTAGTGGCCATTACCCTGGGTAAGAATATCATTATTGAATATATCAGTACCAGTGATGCGGACAAAAAGGGAAACCGGCTGGTCATGTTCCGGATTAATGGTGATATCCGATCGGTATCCGTTAAAGATGATGCGTTGACATCAAAAGTGGTGGAAGCAGTTAAAGCAACTAAGCCCAATGAAATTGGGTCTCCATTGCAGGGCAGCCTGTCAAAGGTATTGGTAAAAGAAGGGGACGTTGTCAAGATATCGGACCCACTGTTTACCATAGAAGCAATGAAAATGGAGAGTACAGTGACCGCAACGATGGCCGGTAAAGTGGTAAAAATTTATCTAGCCGAAAAAACCATGATGAACCAAAACGATCTGGTTCTGACCATTGACGTGGAATAGAAGAAATTATTCAAAAATCGCACTCGATTCAATCCCTAAAGGCTGTTCACTGCCTTAATAATATCAGTTTGTGTCAGCAGGCCAATGAGTTTGCCATTTTTCACCACAGGAAACCGCCTAAACCGCCTGTTTAGAAAAAAGTGAGCCGCGTCAAGAACAGTCATATTGGGTTCAATGGTAATTACATTTTGGGTCATGTGGTCACCAACCGTACCCGATTTGGTTACTTGATTATGGTAACGGCCTTTTACAATTTCCTTTAAGCAATCGCCTTCAGACAAAACACCCACCAATTCTTTATATTCATTGACGACCGGAGCACCTGATATGCGATGATTCAACAAGCTTTGCATTGCTTCATAAATAGATTGGTCTGGAAGGAAGGTAATTATGTTAGTGGTCATATAATCCGATACGGGATCGACCTTAATTACTTTTTCCTCCTCATGACTTACGACACCCGTATAACTTTTAACCATAGATGACAATATAACGATTTTATGCCATATATCATAGTTATGTCATCTGCTTTTTTTAATCCTCTTGCGTGCCACCACAAGGGTGTAAGCACGATTTTTCCAGTTTCAACAGGGTTGGACTGGGTGATTTTGACAAATGAAACGACCACAAGGTCATTTAAGATTTGGAACAACTAATGTCCAAATGGTACCTGTGTCGAAAGCATAATTGATTTATGTTAAGCGACTTCAACTATATTTGAGGACATGCCAGAGGGATTAAGAAAATGATGAGAAACTTCGTATTTATAGTGTCTTTGCTTCTATCTGTTGGGATTACTCAAGCCCAATTGAATCTTACGGATGTACCAAAAGATGGCGCTTTTTTGCCTCGAAATACAAAAACAAATATGGCCACGTGCCTCGTTAAAGGGTTTGTGACAGACGTTTCGTTTAACAAATTGGAGGTTAAGGTTTATCAGTCTGACTCCCTCATCCAAAAACATCCCATTCAACTGAGATTTGTCAATGGCCAAAGTAAGTTTAATCTACCGTTGGTTTTGCCTGCTGGAAAATTCAAGTATACCCTTCAACTGAGTTTAATTGGCAAAACGCAATACGTACATGAAGTTGACAATATTTTGGTCGGTGATGTCTATTTAATTCAGGGGCAAAGCAATTCAGTTGCTGCTTCATACAATGCATTTGACAAGACGTATTACGATTCATTTATTCGAAGTTTTGGGAGCAGTTATCCCAATGCATCTATAGCTGGAAGTGATACAAACTGGTACAACGTTGATGGGGACAAAGTGTACAACAAAGGTTCTGTTGGCCAATGGGGAGCAGTGATGGCGAAACAACTACTGGACTCGTTTCACATACCTATATGCATTATTAACGGAGCTGTTGGCGGAACCAGAATTGCATTACATACCCCCGACCCAAATAATGCACTCAACCTGAACACTATTTATGGCAGGCTACTGTACCGAGTTCAAAAAGCCAAATTGGAAAACCACGTTCGGGGTATCCTGTACTTTCAAGGCGAAAGCGACGGAGGGTATGCCCAATTACATGATAGCCTTTTTCGCAAGGTGGTTCAAGGTTGGCAAAGAGATTTTGCTGGATACGAAAAACTATACGTCATTCAGGTTCGTAGTGGATGTGGTGGGCCAAGCATACAACTTCGAGATGTTCAGCGAAAATTTGAATTTAGCCTAGCTGATTGCCAAACTGTTAGTGCCAATGGCCTCAATAACCACGATGGGTGCCATTATGGTTTTGTCAATGGGTATGAGCTTTTGGGGATTCAGCTTTCCGCTCTCGTTGGTCGCGATTTCTACGATGGTCACAGCGACCATATTGACCCTCCAAATATTGAGTCTTGTTACTACAGCAATGCAAGTCAAACCGAAATTACACTGACCATGCAAAACGAAGGAGATTCAATCTTTACAGACAATCAATTTCAAAAGTTGTTTAGAATAGAAGGTGATCCAACAGTATCTATTGCAAACGGCTTTGTTAGAGACAATAAAGTAGTCTTACAGCTAAACAAAAGCAGCTGTCAAATTACGGGCTTAACGTACGATGGTTTACCGAGAAGTCAGCCTTGGGTGAAAAGTGCCAGTAAAATGGGGCTGGTAAGTTTTTACAACGTTCCCATTAAGACCAATCGAATTAAAACCTTTTACAGGTCTTGTAAAAATGAAGACGCTACGTTGGGTGAAGATTCCATTGCGGGTTGCACTTATTTGTGGAAAAGGCTTGCAGGTGGGAAAACGTATACAACAGCTCAACCCAAGATTGCCATAGGATCATTAGAAGAATTTGTATTGATTTTGACATACGCCAATACGGTGTGTAAAAAGAAAGATACGATCACGGTTTTTGCCACTCCAGATTACGTTGATCTTCCAGATTTAGGTTCAGATACCACGCTTTGCCCGGGAGATGTATTGCGCCTTAATCCCCACACAACAGGTTTTGTACGTTTCGAATGGGAAACTGACTCTAAAAAAGGTTCATCATGGACGTATACTGTTTCCTCAGCAGAGACAATTAAGCTCAGCGCAACAAGCAACTGGAATTGTGTTTATCGTGATACTGTCGAGGTTGAGATATCTACCCCGACAATCAAACTTCCCCAGGGCATACAAATCTGTCCGAATACCGATACCCTGATCACAGCCATTGGAAGCGGAGGTAAATACCTCTGGAATGGTTACGACGGAGGGGCCAGCTATCGAGCTACAGCCGGGAAATGGGTTGTAGAAGTGATGGATTCGATACATTGTTCAGCGTTCGATTCAACCACGATTACGAGCTTTAAGCCCATTGAGTCGTTGCATATAGTAGAAACCAAATGCGAAGGAAACAGCCTTAAAATCGATAAACCTCGTCACCTTAAACTGTGGAAAGAAAACGACTCCATATTAGCCGACAACATCCGGTTAGTTGCCCCTCAAACTCTTGCCATTCAACTCATTGATAGTAACAACTGTGGTGTAAATGATACCATCGTTTTAAAAGCACATAACCTACCCAGATTCGATCTTGGGCCTGATACGGGTTATTGTGCAAATAGCTATGTCGATATTATTCTGCCTGAAATCGGCTTTTCGTATTATTGGAATGACGAAATCCAAAACAAACCTTTTGCCCGCATAGATAGTGCTGGGGAGTATTACGTGCGAGTTATGGACACGAATTATTG